>CAYZHR010000113.1:0-1507 GCA_964477885.1 uncultured Candidatus Saccharibacteria bacterium | reverse complement strand
TAGAATTGTGTCGGGATTGGCTAGTTTAGGAGTGCTGGTGGTGGAGGCGGGGGAAAAATCGGGTAGTTTGATTACGGCTAGATTAGGCAGAGAACAGGAACGAAAGGTGTGGGCAGTGCCGGGACCAATTGACGGAGCGGTGTCAGTGGGCTGTAACTGGTTGATTAAGGAAGGTTTGGCTAAAATGGCGATTAGCCCGGCTGATATCCTGAAAATAAAGACAAAAGCAGAACAAACAAGTTTGTTTGAGGAGGGTTTGGATAAAGAGGAAAGACAGATAATGGAATGTTTGACAAGGGAGTCGATGAGTGTAGATGAATTGGCCAGAGAAATGGAAGTGGATATAAATAAAATGATGACAATTATTGCAAAATTGAGTTTAGATGATAGAATCGAGGAGAACGCCGGCAGGCTGTTTATAAAAAAATGACAGAAATACAATTAATGAAAATAATTGATAGGTTACCTGATGAGAATCCTTATCAAAGAATGTTAACGAGCGTGGTTGGTCAATTTCCCCAAATTAGGGTATCAAATGAGGTTGTCGAAATGATCCAAAAGGGAGTGGTCGACAAGGGTCGTTTGCATCAAATTCTAACTGCCAATCAGGGTGCCGGAAAAAATCATGCATCGGGACAGACAGATGAAACGCTCAAAAAATATCATACGGGGAAAAGAGGGAGAAGAGGAAGGTTATCATAAGTACGGAGTCCAGTCGGCAATAGGGGCGATGTTGTAGGTAATAAAATTGACGGCAAAAAGAATTAAGGCCGGAGAGAGAAGGGCAAAAATGGTTTTGGTGGACCGAAGGCAGAGAAAGCGGGAAAAAGCCAAAAAGAAAAAAGGGTAAAGTGGGGCAAGGTAGCGGGAAATATCGCGGTGAGCCACCAGCAAAGTGGCCAGAGTGAAAACAGCAGAATAAATAGCGAGAGGACCGGAATGGTATTTTTTGAAAAGGAGGAAAGTGGAGCTAAGAGCAAAAAAGTAAAGATAAACAATGTCTTCGAGCCAAAGAGTGCCGATCCAAGATTTGCCGGAGATAAAAACGGTATAAGGTAAAAAATTGAGATGAAAATTGTCGCCGGAATGAAAATAGGCCCAAAAATCACCCGACTGAAGACGATAAAGCCAAAAGATGGGCAAAAGAGAAAGAGGAATGAGCAAGAAGGGAAGGTATCTTTTTAAAGTAGTGGTCAGACTTGATTGGCGGGAATAGAATCGAAAGAGAGCAAAAAAAGCATAGCTTATAAAAAGAAGGATGCCGGGACTTTTTAGGGTTTGGGCAAAAACGGCCAGGAGAACTGAAGGCAGATATTTTTTTTGATGAAAGAAATAAAGAGAAAAAAGAGTGGCCCCGATAAACCAAGTTTCAGGAGCGCCGACCAGGCGAAGAACCAGTAGACGGGCGGGGAAGATTATAAGTAATAAAGAGAGCCAAAAAGATTTTTTTTGGTTTAAAAAGAGTTTAAAAAAATTAAAGGAGGCCAGGGTGAGAAAAAGAGAGCCG
>CAYZHR010000112.1:0-1513 GCA_964477885.1 uncultured Candidatus Saccharibacteria bacterium | reverse complement strand
TCATGATTTTGAGCAACTCTTCATCAACCGTATCCATTCGATTGGCGCACGTCCAGCGTATTTTCTTGCTGAGTCCTTTTTCCACTATTTCCCGGCAGAGGGAAAGAATAAAATCCCGGTCAGCAGTTAAGGTATCGGCTTCTACGTTGAATTCGGAAACATTATAATCTCTCATTAAAGATTCAATTTCCTGGATAATCCTTTCTACAGAGTGATGTCTAAAAGTTCTGCCAAATGGATGAGAACAATAAGTGCAGTTAAAAGGACAACCCCTGGCCACAATTAAAGTGGCGCAAAAGGATTTCCCTTGAACCGTGGAAGCGGTGGACTTGTATTTTTCCATGGGCAAAAGATGCCGAGCTGGCGGAGGAAATTTATCTAAATTTTTCTCAAATTCTCTTAGTTGGGTCAAAATGATTTTATCTTTTTCTCGATAAGCTAATCCAGCTATTTGATTGATCTCTTTTTTCTCTTCAAGGGCTTGAGCAAGTTCCACGATGGTATTTTCCCCCTCGCCGACACAGATGTAATCAATGAATTCTATATCTTCTAAAGTTTCCTTGGGCAAAGCCGTGGCATGAGCCCCGCCAACCATTATTTTGATTTGGGGGAAAGCTTGTTTGATGGCGCTGGCCATCTGCTTCACCACAGAATACATAGGAGTAAGCATAGTCAGACCAACCAAATCGTAATTTTCTTTTCTTAACTCTTGGATAATATCTTCGATTCTCATATCCAGGGCGGGACAATCCAGTATTTTGACTGGATACTTGTATAGTTCCAAATTAGCCGCCAAATAAGCCAAAGCCAGGGGTTCTGACAAGGCTCCGAAATATTTCATGTCTTTGCCGTATCTTTCCTCGAGAGAAAACGGCGGGTTGATGAGTAAAACTTTAAATTGGCTCATTTTCAGTTAATGTATTTTCTAATAATCGGCCCTAACCGCTTGGCAAGAGGCCACGGCACTAATTGCCAAATTTTAGAAAGCCATTTTGACTGGGTCATGCCGGGTACCAACTTTTTGCCCGAAGGCGAAAGGTAATAGTCGTGAGAGAACGGCTTCTCTTCTCCGCCCCACTGCTTTTTGAATGAGTACGTGCCCGAACCATAGGGGGAACGACCAAAGTCAAAATACTTAAAATTATTCTTAACGGCCCACCCAATAACTTCCCAATAAAGAAAGTTGTTCGGGTTCATATAATTGAATTTGTAGTCTGAAGATGCCCATAAACTGGCTATCCTGTCTCCAAATTGGATGGTCACCATACCGGCCACGGGAGTGCTCTTGTGTTCGGCTATGAAAACCTTGGCCCTGTCCCGGAACTCTTCAATAACATCCTCAAAAAATTGATAACCATATGGCGGCGAGCTTCTCTTCTTCATGACTCTCTGATAAAGGGGGTAGAAATCTTTAAGAAGCTCTTTGCCCTCTCTTATTTTCAAGTCATATTCTTTGGCCTTTCTAATCTGATTGCGAACTTTCCTATCCAGATTCTTCCACAGATTTTCTTCG
>CAYZHR010000111.1:0-1544 GCA_964477885.1 uncultured Candidatus Saccharibacteria bacterium | reverse complement strand
ATAATTACAATATGAACTCTTCCAGCAAAAAGGTGAAAATGAAATCGAGGCCGCCCAAGAGTAAAGCGACGTCTCCGGCAATCCCCAGAACGATCAAGGTGTATTTTACGGTTTGTTGACGAGTCGGCCAGTTAACCTTCTTTGCTTCCAGCCTGACTTCCTTTAAAAAGGTAATTAATTTGTTGAACATACCCCGTTAGAAGTCTGTCGCTTCTACTATTATGTAGTTAATAAAAAGAAACAGACTATTAATTACTATTCCCCATTAGTGCCTCGCATAAAAAATTTACTATAATTTTTTCTGCCCAAGACTTCTAACGGGGCATAAGGATTTTAAAAGACCCTCTGGGGCCTCATTTTTATATTAGTCAAATGAAGCTTGCTTGTCAAATGCTCATCCGGCAATGACGACGGAATCGATGTAATACTTATCTGTGATTTTAATCAAGGTAACAACCTCGATAAAGTCCGATAAAGCCTCTCCATCGTAAATCCTGACCACGAAGCGGTAATTATCTTCAGCCAGTTTTTCGCTGTTTAAAATCTCGTAATCACTGAAGTCGTTCACTAAATTGAATTCTCCCCGGTTCTTCTGTTCAACCGCCCCTTCGGTCAAATAATGCATGGCGGCTGTTTCGTTTTTCTCAATTCTCAACTGCATGAATTTGTCCAAAACGTCTTCAATCGACTTCTTTTCTATCTTCTCTTCGAGAGCCGGCAGCCTTTCTTTTTCCAGACGCTGATACTGCCAGCCCAAAACGCCAATGCCTAAAAAGGAGATCAGGATGGCGAAAAACATGGCTTTCAATATTCCTTTTTTATCTAAAGTTTCTTCTGCCATAATTAACGTTAATGCTCATTTCAACACGCTAAAACTATACATCTAAATTTTTGACTGTTTTAGCGTGTGCCTGGATGAACTTTTTCCGAGGCATAACTTCGTCTCCCATTAAAATATCGAAAATGCGGTCCGCCTCCTTGGCGTCTTCAACCGCCACCTGCAGCAAAATTCTGTTTTCTGGGCTCATAGTCGTATCCCATAACTGCCCGGGATTCATCTCTCCCAAACCTTTGTAGCGCTGGATGGAAGGGGCGACTTTAGTTTCTTTTTTCATTGAACTTAAGATCTCGGCTTTGTCTGCCTCGGTGTAAGCGTACTCGATTCTTTTACCTGCCTGAATGCGGTAAAGAGGAGGCTGAGCAATGTAAAGGTAGCCTTTTTCGATAAGGGGTCGAAGGTAACGGTAAAAAAGAGTCAAAAGCAAGGTGCGAATATGAGCTCCGTCAACGTCGGCATCGGTCATGATAATGATGCGGTGGTATCTTATTCTTTCCAAATCGAAATCATCAGCAATAGCCGTACCCAAGGCGATGATAAGTGATTTGATTTCTTTGGAAGTCAGAATCTTGTCGAGCCGGGCCCTCTCAACGTTTAAAATCTTGCCTCGCAGAGGCAAAATGGCCTGGAAATGGCGGTCTCTGGCCTGACGGCTCGAACCCCCGGCCGATTCTCCTTCAACGATATATAATTCTGATTCTTCCGG
>CAYZHR010000110.1:0-1591 GCA_964477885.1 uncultured Candidatus Saccharibacteria bacterium | reverse complement strand
TGGCCAAAAAGAAATTAAGAAAGCCGGGCTTGGCAACTTCAACTTTTTCAAAGATCCCTGGTTCAAGCTTTAAAACCGCCCCTCTGATAAGATTAGCTGTTTCCAAAGGATTTTTCCCTGATTTTTTCGCCAGAATCAAAGCTATATTTGAGGCATAGTCGCCGTAAACTGATTGGGACGGTGTTTCCAGAGAAAAGTTAAAATCAACAACAAAACTCGCTTTTTTCGCCGCTTCAATAACCAGTTTTTTGATCTTTTCCCTTGTCATCTCTACAGAAAAATCTACCTAATAAATTTCTATCTCCGGATTATCCTTACTTAGAATAAATTGATCGATTTTGCCGCCGCAATCTTTTTCAATTAAGCTCTTTGTCTCTTTTAAGATTTCTTTCAGTTCGTTTTCGGCAACAGGAGGAAGAGATTCTATGACCAGAACTGCTTTTTTTGTATTTTCCGTAAGTTTGGTTCTGTCTGCTTCTCTCCAGTTAAAACGACGGCAAATGGCAGAAATTTCATCTTTGTAAATTATCTCTCCGGGGTGTGGCGAACGCGGATCTTTGTCGCCCAAAAGTAAAACCGACGGTTCGTCAGCTCCGGCAAAAGTCAGCTGAATGTCTCCTTTAACCATGTTTAAATCTTCTCCGCCTGCCGGCACTATATGTTTTAAAGACATATAGTTATAAATATCAACGATTTTGTTTATATGTCTTAGTTTCCTTCCCTGAAGAACCGCCCGATAAAGACTTTCGACAGAACTGAAATTGTCCTTGGAATTAACTCCAAACGCTTTATAGGCCTGCCTCCACACAGATATCTTTGGATTTTCTGACAAAACTTCTAGATCGGAGACTGTTCCTATTTCTTTTTCTTTCTCTCCGATAAGGCTTAGAATTTGTTCCGAAATCCCGGTATTGTCAGTTTCCTCACACTTCAAAACGCCGATATTCAACCCAGGGAACTTTTCGAAAATCTTATCGTTAACGGAAAATCTCATGTTATTCTAATATACCATTTTTACTCTTAAAAATTGAGGGGGCACTGCCCAAAACACCTACAAAATTTCTTTGATAGTTGAATCGGTCATTAAACGAGGAGGCCTATGGCTTATCAATTTCGCACGCCCCCGACTATCTGTTTGACCTCTTTTCCCAGATTACTGTGTGCCTGTTTCTGTTTAGTTTTTATCGAATTTATCTGCTTCTCTATCGCTGCTATGGTTTTCATTACTGAATGAATCTGCTTTTTTACCTGACTTGGTGCCGGTCCGCCCTCGCTGGTATGCGACCGAGCGCATTTTTCGGCTGTAGCTGCCGCATCAATATCTGCCTGCTTAACAATTAATTTTTTCTTTAGTACTTTCGATGACGCTTCCGCCACCATCGTCGAAGTCAACTCGGTAAATGAATGTTTCAAATAACCATCTTTAATTAGAACTTTGACTACCTTATAGGCCTCTCTGAAAGAAACGCCGCCTTTGACACAAAGTTGTACGGCCATGTCCGGCGCGGTCGCAAAATTAAGATTGGCGACCTTGTTCATCTGCTCTTTATTCGGCACCAAGCTAGTCATAATGCCGGTAAACACAGGTAGC
>CAYZHR010000109.1:0-1609 GCA_964477885.1 uncultured Candidatus Saccharibacteria bacterium | reverse complement strand
CAATGTTTTGAGGGACTTCTTCATAATGGTCAAACTCCATAATAAAGGTTCCCCTGCCTTCGGTTAAAGAACGCAAAGTAGTGGCATAACCAAACATTTCAGCTAAAGGAACTTCAGCATCAATAACTTTCAAATTTAATCTATCTTTGGTTTCTTCAATTTTTCCCCGCCTGGCTGATAAATCAGCGATTGTGTCGCCAAAAAATTCTTCCGGAACAATCACTTCTAATCTCATTATTGGTTCCAATAAAACTAATTTTGCTCTTTTGGTTGCTCCTTGAATAGCGACAGAACCGGCAATTTTGAAAGCCATTTCTGAAGAATCAACTTCGTGAAAAGACCCATCGTAAAGCGTTACTTTGGTATCGACTACCGGATAGCCGGCTAAAATTCCTTTTTCCAAAGCTTCCTTTACTCCTTTTTCCACCGCCGGAATAAATTCTCGAGGAATAATCCCACCTTTAATCTCATCAACAAATTCAAAACCTTCTCCTCGCTTTTTTGGTTCAACTTTTAACCAAACATGACCGTATTGACCGCGACCCCCGGACTGGCGAATGTATTTTCCTTCAGCTTCGGCCTGACCTTTAATCGTTTCTTTATAAGCAACCTGGGGCTTTCCGGTATTGGCTTCAACTTTAAATTCTCTTTTTAGGCGGTCGGCAATAATTTCCAAATGCAATTCTCCCATTCCGGAAATTATCGTTTCCCCGGTTTCTAAATCCTGTTTCATTTTAAAAGTTGGGTCTTCTTCCGATAATTTATGAAGAGATATGCTCATTCTCTCTTGGCCTTGCTTGGTCTTGGGTTCGATTCTGACCGAAATAACCGGTTCGGGAAAAGTAATTTTTTCCAAAACAATAGGATGATTCTCGTCGCAAAGAGTATGGCCGGTGGAAGTATTTTTAAGACCGACGGTGGCCGCAATATCGCCGGCAAAAACTTCTTCCACTTCTTCCCTTTCGTTGGAATGCATTCTTAAAATTCGACCCAGTCGCTCTTTTTTTTCGGTGACTGTATTCAGGGCATAAGAACCTTTTTTTAAATTTCCGGAATAAACTCGAAAGAAAGTTAAAGCCCCAATATAAGGATCGGCTTGAACCTTGAAAGCCAAAGCAGCAAAAGGTTCGACATCGGAGGCATTTCTTTCACTTTCCTGTCCGGTTCTGGGGTCAATCCCTTTTATAGGCGGTAAATCAACCGGGCTGGGCAAATAATAAATTACTCCATCCAAAAGCGGCTGAACTCCTTTGTTTCTAAAAGCAGCACCGCAAAAAACCGGAATTAATTTATAAGAAAGAGTGGCTTTTCTCAAAACCGCCCTTAGTTCCTCAATTGAAATTTCTTCCTTGCCCGTCGTAGCCGCCTCCTTCGCCGAAGTGGCTACGGAGGCCGAGTTGGCGGAGGCGGGTTTAGCCAGATATTTTTCCAAAAGCGTTGAATCTTCGGCCACGATTTTTTCAATCAATTTCTCTCGCCAACTTTTTGCCGTCGTCAGTAAATCTTGAGGAATATCTTGTTCTTGAACAATCTGCCCAAAATCACCGCTAAAAATCAGAGCTTTCATTTTTAATAAATCTATAACTCCAATAAATTTATCTTCCAAGCC
>CAYZHR010000108.1:890-1629 GCA_964477885.1 uncultured Candidatus Saccharibacteria bacterium | reverse complement strand
CAAGGAGATTATTGCTGCGCGCCTTACCCTCCGGTTTTTCTTTCTTGGACTTTTTCTGACCCTGATGGTGATTCTCAATCTGCCTACCAGGTTCAGGTAGATGATAATTCTGATTTTTCTTCGCCGGAAAAAGATACAGGCAAAGTTAATTCATCTTCCAATACTTACGCTCCTCTTAATCTTTCTTACAACACCACTTATTACTGGCAAGTTAAGGTTTGGGACTCAAAAGACCTTTCTTCTGCCTGGACTTCCGGTCCTTCCTTTACCACTCCAAAACACGCTTATCCTTCCATTGATTTTAGCTGGACGCCAGAAAAACCTGCTGTTGATGAAGTGGTTCAATTTACCGATGAATCAACTGTTTTTGGCGGAGCGACCAAACAATCTTGGCTATGGACTTTCCAGGATGCCAGCCCGGCTAATTCCAGTCTTCAAAATGCCACTACTACCTTTACTTCTGCCGGCGAAAAATTAGTCACTCTCAGGGTTACTGATTCCGATGGTTTCAGTTGCCAAGCAGAAAAAACGGTTAATTCTCAATCTCGACTGCCTCTGCCGGAATGGCGAGAAGTGCCTCCGATGATTTGGCTTAAGAATATCTTTGCCGGGATTGTTAGTTTATTTAACGGATTTTTGAAAATTAATTAGAATTCTCCTTAACGGGGCTGGCGGTGAAGTTTGCCTTCGTCCGGCGCTTCGGGTGGGCTCGGTGCTATCCAAGTTCAGATAGATATGA
>CAYZHR010000108.1:0-880 GCA_964477885.1 uncultured Candidatus Saccharibacteria bacterium | reverse complement strand
GAATATCTTTTTCGCTTTTACCCGCTTCTTTACGAGTTTTTAAAATTTTTAATTATTTAAAAAATCTTTCAATTTTTGAAGTATTTTGACAATCAATTATTTGTTTAAGGTTTGGCCTTAAATAAATATGTTATGGGCACATAAAAACTTGACAAAGTTTGATTATTTACTATAATATAATATTCTTGAAATGGGTTTAAACAAGGTACCCATAAAACAAGTTCTTTACCAACCAAGAAAAGAGGTGGATTAAGATGAAAAGATTTTTATGGTTTCTTTTTTTAAGCTTGGTAGTTGGATTATTGCTGAGCGGCTGCAGTGGCAAGAAAAGTCCATTGGAATCTTCGGAGGAACCTTTAGAACCTTCTCTGACGCCAGCAGAGATAGTCCAGGCCAAAATGGTTACTGACTGGCAGAATCTTTATTATGAAACTTTTGGAGTCACGGTTGATTTTTCAAATCTGTCAATCCCGGCGAAAAGAAAGGGATTTGAGCGGCTAATAATCGTTGCTCAAGGAATGACGGTTCAGCGCATCTTTGAAAAGTGTCAGGAATTCTTTCCTTGTGAACCTGGCACCAACGACACGACGTGGGTAGACAGGATAATCTCAGACAGGAATTCTCAAAATAGTCCTTATGCCATTTGGCTGCGGGATAGGGTTGAGGCAGATAAGGAATTGAAAGACCTCTCTGTTAATCAGCTCAAAGAAAAAGGTATTGCTGGTATAACTCTGGAAGAACGGCTCCTTTTTGAGCTTAAGTATTTCAAAGAGACCGGTAAGCACTTGGATATCCAAGGCGGGACTCTTTGTTCGGGTTCGTCGAGTAATGATAATATGGTTCCTTGCGTCTTCTGGTATGACGGTAAGTTGCAGGTCGG
>CAYZHR010000107.1:0-1636 GCA_964477885.1 uncultured Candidatus Saccharibacteria bacterium | reverse complement strand
ATCTCATCCGGTTGAGGACAGGCGGACAAAGGCCGACCAAAATGCTGAACTGCCAACCAAGTTGTTCTTCCTTCAAACTCGCCTTTTTGGACTGCCACCCCGATTTCCTGATAATTTGGATTTAAAATATTTGCTCGATGGCCGGGACTATCCATCCAGCCCTGAACAAGCGCTTCATCATTTCGAAAATTTCCCAGGGCCAGATTTTCGCCAATGGCAATAAATTCATAACCAACAACTTCGGCTAAATCTTTGACTCCTTCGCCCGAAGGCGAAAGATGGGCAAAGTACTGATTTTCAAACATATCTTGAACTTTTAATTCGGCACTGAGATTGAGCCGAGGATTTTCTTTGAGTGGCGGAAGGCCGTATTTTGCTCTTTGGGTATTGGTCCATTGAATTACGCCGGCTCGGGTTAAATATGACTCCGGGGCTTCTTTTTCTGCCCGCAGAGGCGGAGGGGTTGAAACTTGTTTTTCAACTTCTTTCGCCAAAAATTCGCCAATTCCTTTTTCAATTTCTGGCGGTTTGAAAGGTAGTTTTTGAGAAAAATTTAAAATATCTGTCCAAAAGAAAAAAAACGCCCCAAGACCCAGAAAGATTACCAAAACCAAAAATAATATCTTAAATCTTCTCATTTATTTATTTTATCAAAAAGTATCCTCTATCAAAAGCAAAAACTGCCTGATTACAGACAGTCCTTGCGTTAATTTCTTCTGCCCCGAACCGCAATGGTTCGGGGCTTTTTCCAACCCGTAATTTATTATGGGCTCGAAAAAGTAGAAAAAGGGGAAGAAAAGAGGTTTGCTTTTGATTTGTCTAAGATCATCAATGAATACAGAAACAGTTGTAAGTTTCTGTTATGTAGATACGAACATTAGAACTTTTGACTATCTGTTTTAGGGCATCGTCAAGCCTGTCATGGATAAGGAAACCATATTCAAGCATTGTGATTCCATTACACTCTTTGCACTTTGTTGTAATACTATACGGCTCGAAAGCATATCCTCCGGCTAGAAGTTCCTCATCAATTACTCTAAAGAAAGCATTATTAGCTATGGATTTAGGAACACGCATATCCATTCCACAGTCCCTTTCTTTAAGAGGATCTTTAGTGCTTTCAACCGTGAACTCAACTTCCACATTGTATTCTGAGATCTTCAAGCATTCCTTAAGATAAAAAGTATATCCGTTAGTTTTTGGTTCTTCAGTTCTTCCCACGATAGCCTCGAAAATTTCGGTTACGGTTTTTCTACGATCTTGTGCTATGATAATTCTTTCAATTTCTTTTGTTACTGATTCTTTAAGTTCTTTAAACTTTTCGGGCTCAACACCCATTTCCTATCAACTCCTTTTGAGCTACATAGGCTTTCGGTGATCAACACACCTACTTACCAGGCCGTCGTGGCCTGTATCCTCTAAGCTCAACGCTCTTCACAGGATAGCTAATTTACCTACCAACTTAATTGATAAACAAACTAGCTACCCTGTGATCCTTTTCTTCTCCTTTATTTTTTAAAGAACTATCTTATTTTACACTCTTATTATACCATATAAAATATAGATTTGTCAAGTCCAACACGGTACATTCTACTCCGAACTGCAACATCGAGATAACTTAAAAGGGCAGTTGTTA
>CAYZHR010000106.1:0-1694 GCA_964477885.1 uncultured Candidatus Saccharibacteria bacterium | reverse complement strand
ACATGGAACAAATCAGGCCAGGCAACTCTTTCCACGCAACTTTGCTCGATTGCCCTTTCTTCCCAAGTTACGATGTTGTCTTGAATCATATCAAAGAATCTCTTTGCCATTCTGGCCATTCCTTCGATTTGCTCGGTAGAAATGGTATTTTTCTTGTGGGGCATTGCTGACGACCCTTTTTGTTTTTTGCCAAACGGTTCTTGATAAATCGGTCGGCCGCTTCTGGCTCCCAAACGGATGGCGAGGGCAATTTTGTTCAGTGTTACGACTAACTGGCAGAGGACTTGGGCTATTGGAGCGTAAATCTCCCTTGGCATAATTTGTGTTGCTCCGTAGTAGGGTTCAAAGCCGAGCATTTCCAGGGCTTTTTCCTCAAGTTCTGGCTCAATGCTTCCATAACTGCCGATCGCTCCGGAAATTTTGGAATATATCAGGTTTTCTGCTGCTCTCTTTAGAGTAGCAAGGTCAAATCGCAGGTCTCTTAACCAAGTGAGAATGCGTTTGCCAAAGGTCTGAAGTTCGGCTTCCTGGCCGTGAGTCCTGCCGTTCATTATAGTGAAACGGTATCTCTTTGCCATTTCCACCAGAATTGTGTCTAATACTAAGAAATATCTTTCGACTAATTCTAGTGATTCCTTGAGCATTGTGGCGAAAGCTGGTTCTTCGGTATCGTAGGAGGTGATTTTTCTGTGAAAATACTGCTGAAGTTCCGGTGGTAAAAATCTGAGACGTTCTTCGACAAAAGCATTGAGGTCATGCTTGATTTCTTTCTCTTTTTCCTTCCACCAGACCAGGTCTATTGGTCTTCCTTCTAAAATTTCAATGATTTTGGTAAAAATTTCTTTGTCGATTTGACCCAAATTAGCCATCGTTTTGATTACCGCCAGTTCTGTTTTTTGCCAGAGCTTCAGTTTGTTTTCATCAGACCAAACTCTTGCGATATCTTTATCGGTATATCTTTCTATCATATTCATTCCTCTTTTTTTGTTAATGATGCTAAGAATATCTTAAAAAAAATGAATAAAAAAGTCAAGCGGAAAGAATATTGTTGTATAATGAAAAAATGAAACAAAAAACTGCCCTAATTTACAATCCCGAAATAAAAAATTATAGTTTTGGAAAGGGGCATCCTTTCACCGGTGAGAGATTTGCGAACTTTTTGAATTTTATCAAAAAGAAATTGCCAGATTTTAATGAATATTTTGTCGAGGTTAAACCTCAACCGGCAACTGAGGAAGATTTAAGACTTTTCCATTCAAAAGAATATATTGAAGCAATGAAAAAGGCATCAAAGGGAGAAGTCTTGCCGAACATTTTTCAATATACAAGCATTGATAATTTGGACCCCTCAACTGGCTGTCTGCCAAAAGGAATTGAAAGAGCAACTAGAGTCTTAGTTGGGACAACATTAATGGCGGCGAAATTAGTTTTTGAAGGCTCGCCCCCACACCAAAAATTTGGTGGTGGGGGTAAATTTAAAAAAGCAGTTGCAATTGGTGGAGGATTACATCATGCCAGGGAAAGTTTTGGCGAAGGATTTTGCGTTTATAACGATGTAGTAATTTGCGCAAAAAAACTTTTAAATTGGGGGCTAAAGAAAATTTTAATTTTAGATACCGATGCCCATGCCGGAAATGGGACAAAAGAGGCCTTTTTTGAAGATGGCAGAGTTTTATTTATCGATATTCACCAAG
>CAYZHR010000105.1:0-1782 GCA_964477885.1 uncultured Candidatus Saccharibacteria bacterium | reverse complement strand
TAACTGAAATACAAACTTATTCTTGGGCTTAGCTGCGAAGTGCTCCCTTCGGCAAGTGCCCTCAGATAAAATAAACATTATTCGTATATTCGTACTAATTCGTAGGGTTTATGGAAGGTTTTTTAAATTCAGTTGAAGTTCTAAAGCAATTAAAGCTAAAGAAAGAAATGGTGGCGGCGGATTTTGGTTGTGGTTCTGGCGGCTGGGCCTTACCTTTAGCCAAAAAATTAGAGGAAGGGAAAATTTATGCTCTGGATATATTAGAAGAGCCCCTTTCCGCTTTAAGGGCCAGAACAAAATTAGAAAAAATTATAAATATCGAAACTATTTTGGCTGATGTTGAAAAAAGAACGCCTTTATCCTCAAATTCAGTTGATTTAGTTTTAATGACCGATCTTTTATTTGAATGCGAGGATAAAAAAATGGTCCTGGAAGAAGGAAAGAGAGTTTTAAAACCGCGTGGAAGAATTTTAATCGTGGATTGGAAATTAAATGCCCCTCTCGGACCAGAAAAAGGCAGAGTTTCGCCGGACGAAGTGAAAAAAATAGCCGAGGAGGCCGGCTTAAAACCAGAAAAGGAATTCGAAGCTGGTATTTACCACTGGGGTTTAATTATGATAAAACCCCGTTAGAAATTTGAATAGGTATAAAAAATAGAAAGGCCTTGCGCTTAAATTTCTAATGGGGTAAAATAAAGTCAATGAAGAAAATTATTCTAATTTCACTTCTACTTAGCTTGCCGATTGTCGTCTCAGCGGTAGAATTTCAAAACCCCCTTGAGTATGAAACCTTTGGAGAGTTAATTGACGCCATTATTCAGTTTATCTTTTATATTGCGGTTGTTATTGCTCCTTTAATGATAATCATTGGGGCATTTTATATCTTAACTGCTGGGGGTGACCCCAAAAAAATTGGCACTGGTAAAAACATAATCATCTACACTTTAGTTGGATTGGCTATTATTTTGCTTGCCAGAGGACTTATTGCGATAATAGAATCGTTAATAGGAGTAAAAATTGGTGGATAAAAAATTTAAAGGTCGAAATTAAGGAAAATAAAATATAAAAAATAAAATATTAATGAAAAAAATTTTACCAGCTTTAGTTTTGATTAGTCTGGCGGCTGTTTTGGTTATGCCAATGGTAGTTTCAGCCCAGGAGGGAGCTCCCGAAAAGTGCGACATCACTCAAGATGAGGTAGCAAATCTAACGGGTATAAATTGCCCTGCCTCAGGAACGTGTTCTTTTGATAGTACTACGTATGATTGTGGAATGTGCTGCTTAATGAATGCTATCTATACTGTTACTGATTGGATATTTGTTATCTTAATAGCGCTTGTGGCTGTTATGGTAATCGCTGGAGCCTTCACTTTAGCAACTGCAGCTGGTGCTCCAGAGAAAGTGACCTCGGGAAGAAATTACATAATCTATGCGATGATTGGAATGGTAGTTGCTCTTTTAGCTAAAGCTATTCCAGCTATTGTTAGGGGGATAATGGGATTGTAAAAAATTAGGGTTAATTCTATTTTATTAAAATCAACTCCTTTGAGGTTGGGGTTGATTTTTTTATTTTAAAAAGATAAAATATTGATGCGGACGTGGTGAAACTGGAACCCCACACCTTTTTGTCGGAGTGGCGGAACTGGTAGACGCGCTGGGTTTAGGACCCAGTGGAGAAATCCATGAGAGTTCGAATCTCTCCTCCGACACACCTTAAAAGGTGCGGGGCGAGTCCCACCGTCCGCACCCAAAAACTGCCACATAGGCAGTTTTTATTTAAAAT
>CAYZHR010000104.1:0-1798 GCA_964477885.1 uncultured Candidatus Saccharibacteria bacterium | reverse complement strand
TTCAAATCGAAAAGATTTATTATTCAAAAATCTTCTTGGCAGAAATATTCATGGGATTGACAAAGCTTCTGCACAATTTAAAAAAAGGTGAATCAATCGGCGGACAGGCGGACATTTTGACGCCGCCGAAAATCTACCGAAGAATATTTCCTTTGATGCTGTTTCTGGCGAAATTGGAAGACTTCATTTTAAATAACGCTTTAAAAGGCCATATGCTTATTATCAGCGGCCGAATTAAAAAATGAGTCGAGATAAATTACAAAAAGATTTTTGGGAAAGTCGCCAGATAATCAAACGACGCCACCCTTCCCATCCGGTCGTTGAAGCTTTTGTGATGCCCAAAATACAGTTTATTCAAAAAAATGTTCCCCTGACCAAAGATACCACCTTGCTGGACGTGGGCTGCGGCAACGGCTTCTTTACTTATTATTTTGCCGAAATCTGCCAAGTTACCGGCTTGGACTTTTCAAAACAGATGCTGGCAATCAATCCTCACGACAAATTAGTCCAGGGCAACGCCGAAAATCTGCCCTTTGCCGACAACTCTTTCGATATCGCCTTTTGCTCTGACCTGCTTCACCACCTTAAAGACCACAAGAAAGCTCTGCAAGAAATGAAAAGAGTGGCTAAAAAATATGTTGTTATTTCAGAGCCCAATCGAAACAATCCCTTTATCTTTTTTTTCAGCCTTATTAAAAAAGAAGAGCGGGGAGCGCTCAAGTTTACTAAAAACTACTTGATTAACTTAGGACAAAGCCTGGGCTTGAAAGTCGTCAATTGTTCAGTTACGGGTCTCGTCTTTCCAAATAAAACCCCTAAGATGCTGCTGCCTATTTTAAAGAATCTTGAGTTTCAGCAACCTTGGGGAGGAATTATCGCCGTCATCTTTAAAAAATAATGAAAATACTATTCATCAATCCGCCTTACACTAATTTCGAAGGAATAAAAGAGTCGGGAGGCCGTATGCTGCCTTTGAGTTTCGGGTATCTGGCGTCTTACGCCAGAAAAGAAGTTTCCGGACTGCAGTTTGAAGTTTTAGATTGCGAAGTAGAAGGATTGGATTATCAAGAGATTAAAAAAAGAGCGGAGAACGCCAAACCTGACGTCGTAAGTATTACCGCTCCGACCCCGGCGATGAACCATATCTATAAAATATCTGAAATCATCAAAGAGATTTATCCCAACGCCAAAATTGTGGCTGGTGGTCCTCATCCAACAGTTTTGCCTGAAAGAACTATGAAAGAAGGAGAAAAAATTGATTTTGTAGTGATTGGCGAAGGAGAGCTGACTTTCGCAGAGCTGCTCCAATCTCTAAAGAACGGCCAAAAAGAATTTTCAGATATTTCAGGCCTGGGTTGGCGCAAAGGAGATGAAATAATAATCAACCGAGGAAGAGAATTAATAAAAAATCTGGACGAATTGCCCTTCCCAGCCCGAGACATCTTCAACCTGAAACTTTATTATTCAGCCCCCACCAAAAAAGTCAGCGAAGAATCAGCCACTCCCATCATCACCTCGCGAGGCTGCCCCTTTAATTGTATCCATTGCCCTTCCAGAATAATCTGGGGAGGTTTAATTCGTTATCGCAGTGCCGACAATGTAGTCAGCGAAATCGAGGAATGTGTTAATAAATACAATCTGAGAGAATTTAATTTTTTTGACGATACTTTTACCGTTAACAAAGAGCGGGTGATGGAAATCTGCCGCCAGATAATTGAGAGGAAATTAAGAATCTACTGGATTTGTTTTTCTCGAGCCAATACGATTGACGATGAATTGGTCAGGGTTATGAAGGCTG
>CAYZHR010000103.1:0-1849 GCA_964477885.1 uncultured Candidatus Saccharibacteria bacterium | reverse complement strand
GTATTAACTATAAAACACCTCTGCAATGCGTCCAAGCTATTGGTTAGAATTCGGGGCGGGGATTAACGAACAGTCGAGACATAATAAAAAAAAGAGGCATTACTTCGGGACGAAATCCTAATATAATTTTATGTTGATAAAAGTTCAGTCAGCGGCTAATAGAGGGTTGGAAACCATCGGGATTGACGTGGAAGTCAATGTGGCGAATAGGGGTTTGCCTGCGTTTGATATTGTCGGTTTGCCCGACAAAGAAGTTCAAGAAAGTCGGGAAAGAGTCAAGACGGCGATATTGAGTTCAAAAATAGAGTTTCCGCAAAAAAAGATTACGGTAAATTTGGCGCCGGCCGATGTTCCCAAAGAAGGTTCTGCTTATGATTTGCCGATTGCCGTGGGAATTTTAGCTGTTTTGACCGAGTGTAAGGTGCCGGAAAAATCCTTGTTTTTTGGAGAATTATCGCTTGATGGCTCGGTGCGGCACACCAAAGGAGCGTTGCTTTTAGCTCTTTTTGCCAGAGAGCAAGGGTATAAAAATATTTTCGTGCCAAAAGATTCGGCGAACGAAGCGTCTGTCATCAAAGGAGTTAATGTGTATGCTGTTGAAAACTTATCGCAACTCATAACGCACTTTTTAGAAAAAGAATGTATTTTACCATCATCTTACAAAGAAGCCGAGAAGAAAATACCCGATGATTTGGCAGAGTTTGATATGAAAGATATTTTGGGTCAGGAGCAAGCAAAAAGGGCGATGGAGATTGCGGCGGCCGGCGGCCACAATATTTTGATGGTGGGCAGCCCAGGTACGGGTAAAACCATGCTGGCTCGAGCATTGCCTGGCATTTTGCCGTCGTTAAACGAAAAAGAATCGCTGGAAGCAACAAAGATTCATTCGGCAGCGGGGATAATTCCTCCGGGCGGCTCTTTATTGGCGATACGTCAGTTTCGTTCGCCTCATCATACGACATCGGCAGTCGGTTTAATCGGCGGAGGAACCAGGCCGCAGCCTGGCGAAATTAGTTTAGCTCACCGAGGCGTTTTATTTCTTGATGAGTTTAATGAATTTCCCCGTCAAGTATTGGAGGCATTGCGTCAGCCATTAGAAGACGGCGTCGTCATGATTTCACGCAGTAAAGAAAAAGTGTTGTATCCGGCGAGATTTATGTTGGTGGCATCGGCCAATCCTTGTCCCTGCGGTTATTTGAATCATCCCAAAAAACATTGTATTTGTTCGCCCCAACAAATCAGAAAATATCAAAAAAGAATTTCCGGCCCCTTATTAGACAGGATTGATTTGCATATCAACGTGCCGCCAGTAGATGTTCAAGAACTTTCAGAAAACCAAAAGGCCTCGGAGTTTTTAGAGCCATCAAAAAAAATCAGGGAAAGGGTGATATTGGCCCGAGGAATTCAGCAAAAGCGTTTTACGGGAGAAAATATTCACGTTAACGCCGAAATGAAAAACAGCCACATTAAAAAATACTGCCCCTTGTCGAAAGAAGTGGAACAAATTTTACAGCAGGCTGGCGTCAGATTCCAGCTATCAGCCCGTTCCTATTTAAAGATGATAAAAGTGGCTAGAACCATTGCCGACTTGGAAGATGCGCCGGGAATAACCGTTTCACATATGGCCGAGGCGTTGCAATACAGACCAAAAGGGTATGACGAAAATTGAAAAACCAAAAATCCGCCTTTCAGCGGATTCAAGGGAATCTCGAGATAGTCCGATGATTCTGGAGTTGTCGTCTGCTTCAAGTATAGCAAATCAAGAAATCTTGTCAAGCCCCCCCGAAGAATTTTAAGGGGTGGACCCGCGGGGAATTGCACCCCGGAGATTCTGGACGACAACTCCAGA
>CAYZHR010000102.1:0-1909 GCA_964477885.1 uncultured Candidatus Saccharibacteria bacterium | reverse complement strand
AGAAAAATCAAATTCCTTAAATAAATTAGAGTAAACGACAGCGGGTGTCGTTTATTTTTCAACAAAGGCCAAAGTAGGGGTCAAATATTATAATCTGACAGAAAATCGACGACCGCACGAATTCTGTCAAATTTTGAATTCAATTCTAATAAATAAAATGGCGTTTGGTCAATTCTGACCAAACGCCTTACTTGTTTTTATAACTACTCCTTCGGAAGTTTTTCTAGTAGTTTATTTATCCTCCAAATGTGTCGGAAACTAGCGAAGAAAAGAGTAAGAGAAAGAACTTTGAGGCTTTCCCATAAAACTAATTTCATTCGCTTGTCTCTGATTCCTTCCAGATGCCTTCTCGGAGGCGCAGTCTCTTGAAAATAAAAACTGGTGGCAAGAACCAAGTTAGCATATCCGTTTCCCAGGTGTACCAACTTCTCGCTCCGGTCTTCCAACTGCTTACTCAGATTAATCTCGCATAGCCCCAAGTTGTTGCAGATATTACCGAAATGCCGAAAAGTCTCGGGGTTATCTTTGTACTTTGCCTGAAGCTTCCACCCTTTATCGAATATAGCGATAGCCCCTCGGTAATCCCCTTTTTGCATCGCGGTAAGACCTTGACTGGTAATTGCTCGAAGAATAGAAACGATGTTTTTACTCTTCTCGGCCAAAGCTGATACTTCTTCGTCCAGTTTAGCAGCCTCTTCTGGTTTCTTTTTGAGATGACTTAAAATTACGGAGAGTAAGTAACCATAACTAACCTTGACATCGATAGCTTCATCTGAGTCTAGAATAGCGTACCACTGCCGCACTCGGTTACGAAGATCGTCAATCAGTTCATTTGTGCCGCCAAATTTTAGTAATTGGTGATACCTTCCCCAGTAACCGCTCAAAAGAGCTTGAGCTGCCTGTTTTACCGAAGTCACCTTTTGCGCGTCGATTTCTTTTTCTAGTTCAATCGTTAATCCCCACAGGATATGGTAATCTTCCTCTTTGGTAGCTTTGGGATAAAGTTCATCTAATTTTTTGCCTTTCTCTTCAATTGTCGCCATCTCGACTCCTCCTTTTAGATTTTATTCAGAAAGACCTTTTCTCTCACTTGCTTGATTCGTTCAATGTCCCCGGACTTTTTAAAATATTCCAGGGCTTTCCTGCCGTATTCCTCGGCCTTTTCCTGCTCGCCAATTTTCAGATAACATTCGCCTAACCTTGCCCAAGTCAGAGCAAAACCGCGCTCGTCTCGGGCTATGCCTCGGAATATTTCAGCCGCCTGATAAAGCCAAACGGCTTTTCTGATATCGCCTTTGCGGGATTCAATGTAGGCTAAGTTCTGGAAAGCGTCGCCCAACTCTCTGGGATTTTTCGAAGCATCAATTAATCCCCAAAGAGCAGCCTTTGTCTCAATCACCTCTCTGGGTGTAATCATAAATCCGCCGTAGTCCTTACAAATGAAAAACTGAAACTTCGAGTAAGCGTAATCAACCGGGTTTCCTTTTCGAAGAGCTACCGCTGTCCTCAAAGGAATGATGGCGCTTGGATAATCGCCCATTGACTGGTAAATTCTTCCCTGGTAATGGCGGATTAAACCAAGAAGAGAGCTTGTCTTGCTTTTGGCCTGAGAATCCAGCTTGTCTTCTGCCTCTCTCAGCAGCCGCAACCCTCGGCCGGGTTTTCCTTCCCGCTGAGCTTCCACTGCTTGACTAACCAATCTTTCAACTTCTTTCTTCAGTTCCTCGATCTTCATCTTCACCTTTTTTATACCTCCTTCTTCAGTTTTTCGTGTGCTGGCCAATGAAATACTTTAGCAAATTGATTTAAAAATGTCAACAGAGTATCATTCAATATAGGGAGATCCGATCTCCTAATATTACGATAATTTTCGGGAGATCGGATCTCCTTAAATCGAGTTATGAAAAAA
>CAYZHR010000101.1:0-1977 GCA_964477885.1 uncultured Candidatus Saccharibacteria bacterium | reverse complement strand
TGTTTTTCTCGAGCCAATACGATTGACGATGAATTGGTCAGGGTTATGAAGGCTGCCGGCTGCAAGAAGATTTCTTTTGGTCTTGAGTCGGGCAGCCAGCGGATTCTGGATTTAATGAGGAAAAGGATTACCGTCGAACAGGGCAGAAAAGCAATCGAGACGGTCAAAAAACAGGGACTGGAGACCCATGCCGCTTTCATGCTGGGCAATGTCGGGGAAACCGTCGAAACCATAAAAGAAACAGTTAACTTTGCCAAAAGTCTGCCTTTGGACAATGCCACTTTTTTTATCACGAGCCCCTTTCCCGGAACCGATCTCTACCAAATTGCCCAAAAATTAGGTAATATTAATCAAAATACCAAATGGGAATCGTTTGCTCCTTTGACCGTTCAGCAACCGATTTTGGTCCAAAATAATCTCACCGCAGGAGAATTAATTTATTGGCAGAAGAGAGCTTTCAGAGAATTCTACTTGCGGCCAAAATACATTATAAAAAAACTCCGCCAAATAAGGAGCGCTAAAGGATTAAAATCTTTATTCGAAGGAATTAGAATCTTTTCCAGAATTTTATCTAAAGAATAATGGCAAAAAATATTATCAACCCCGTTAGAAATTACCATATTAATAGGATTAATAATATTAATTATTATAAGGTGCATGACAAACCAAATTTCTAACGGGGTCAAAATAACAATTTTCGCTCTGGCCCTCTTTTTCTTGGCAGGTACTTTGTGGTATTCGCCGGTTTTGTTCAAGAGTCATGTTCATTCTGCGCCGGGAGTCACTTTGGCCTGGAACTTGGCTCAAACCGGCGTCTACGGAGCAGAAAACGATCTCAACGTTCTCCTTTCTGCTAATTTGGTCCAAGAGCAGGCCCGTATCTCAACTGCCGGCAATAAGCTCACGCAAATGATTTATGCTGAGATTTTCAAAATAACAGGGCAACTTAACGAAAACGAACTGGTTTTGTTCTCCATAGCCATTCAGGCACTCAGCTTAATAATTTTTGCTTTAGTAGTTCTATATTTATTCGGCTTTAAAATATCCCTCATATTTTCTTTAATCTATATCTTATTGCCTTTTAATTGGCAGTCAGCCAATGATGTGGGGATGTATGAGTTCGCTTTGCTGTTTTTTGCTCTTTTCTTTTTGTTTTATTTTTGGGGTTTAAATCAAAAACGTAATTACCTTTACCTTATTCCGGCCGGTATTTTCCTGGGACTGACCTGCCTGTCCAGAGAAACATTTTTCCTTTTCATCCCGTTCTTTTTTGTTTATCTTTGGTGGAAAAATCCTAAACGCTGTTTATTATACATTGCTGTGCCCTTCCTGATTTTGTTGAGTTGGCTTTGGCTGCCTCATAGTAATTCTTATCTCCTTCTCTTCACCACCAAAACTTCTGAAGAATTGAAATCGGCTGAGTCCGGCTTCTACACCCACCTCTTCCCCGACCCTTATACTTATCATTTCAATAAAGAAGAATTCCTAAAAGGCCTTCAAAATCAGTTAGAAGACCCCCAAACCAGCTTTTTCACCAGAATGAGTTTAATCAAAGCTGCCGCCAACAATGGATTCAGACCAGCAGGCTTTTTGGAAAGATTGGGGATAGGAGCGGTTCTCTCTTCCAACCACTTGGCCAGGTTCTTCTCTTTGGAAGATATGGGCGGACCTTTTATTTTCCTGCTGATGCTTTTGGGAATTTACAGTTTAAGGCAAAGAAATAAATACCTTTTTGGGCTTTCTTTGGGCTGGATTTTTTCGGTTGTCTTTCTGCTGTCTTTCGTGGCTATGGCCGGCCGGCGTCATCTAATGGATTTCAATTGGATTTTAGCTTTATGGATAGCCTTGGGTTTAGTTATGCTCTGTAATATCCTCAGCCAACATTTTCATTTCAGCCGAGTAAAATCAAAGGTTCTGCTCGTCGTCATCGTCTCAGTAACCTTATATGGTTTGATCGTAGCCAATCACGCTGCCTGG
>CAYZHR010000100.1:0-1980 GCA_964477885.1 uncultured Candidatus Saccharibacteria bacterium | reverse complement strand
CCAATAATACCTTCGGTATTCCAAAGTTTGGTCGCTTCCAGCGGTCCCATAAACATTTCGTACATTCTTAGGGTATTGGCGCCGTATTGTTTGATTACTTCGTCCGGATTGACGACATTGCCGCGGGATTTGGACATTTTTTCGTTGTCAGCGCCCATAATTAATCCTTGGTTGACAAGTTTTTTGAAAGGTTCGGAGCCGGAAACCAATTTCAAATCATAAAGGAATTTATGCCAAAATCTAGCGTAGAGCAGATGGAGAACCGCGTGTTCGGCGCCGCCGACATACAAATCCACTGGCATCCATTTCTTTTCTTTCTTGAGGTCCACGAATTTTTTATTGTTTTTTGGGTCAAGATAACGGAGGTAATACCAGCAAGAACCGGCCCACTGGGGCATAGTGTTGGTTTCCCGTTCGGCTGGTCCAGCACAGCGCGGACAAATGGTTTTAACCCATTTTTTCATAGTTGCCAAAGGCGATTCGCCGGTGCCGGAGGGCTGATAAGATTTGACATGCGGTAAGATAAGCGGCAAATCTTTTTCCGAGAGAGGAACAAATCCGCATTTTTCGCAGCGGACAATCGGAATTGGTTCGCCCCAGTATCTCTGCCGAGAAAAAACCCAATCCCGCAATTTGTACATGACGCTTTTTTTGCCGCCAACAAAAATGCCAATTTTTTCCTGGGCGGTTTTATTATCCAACCCGTTAAAAGACCCGGAATTAATCAGGATTCCGTCTTCAAGATAAGCGTTTTCTAATTCATGAGATTGGCCGTCCGGACTGATTACCTCAATAATTTTCAAATTGAATTTTTTGGCGAATTCGAAATCCCTTTGATCGTGGGCCGGAACCGCCATAATGGCGCCAGTACCGTAATGGGCTAAAATATAATCAGAAAGCCAAATTGGAATAGCTAAATTATTGGCAGGATTAATAGCCTCAAGACCCTCGAGCATCACTCCAGTTTTCGGTTTAATTGGGTCATTCCTTTCTAAATCGCTTTTTTGACTAGCTTCCCAAATATATCTTTCCACTTCTTTGATATTCAAGATTTCGGATTTTAATTTTTGAATGAGGGGATGTTCCGGCGCCAGAACCAAATAAGTGGCGCCGAAAAGCGTGTCCGGTCGGGTAGTGAAAACCTCAATCTCGCCGATTTTAACATTGCGACTCCGGATTTTAAATTTAAGCAGATAACCTTCGGAGCGGCCAATCCAGTTCTTCTGCATTTCTTTGATGTTTTCCGGCCAATCCAGTTGGTCCAGGTCTTTTAATAAACGGTCGGCGTAGGCCGTAATTTTCAACCACCATTGTTTGAGTTGCCGACGTTCCACTTTGTTGCCGCAGCGTTCGCAGGCGCCAGCGCTGACTTCTTCGTTGGCCAAACCAGTTTTACAGGAAGGGCACCAGTTAATCGGTGCTTCGGTCTTGTAAGCCAGACCGTGTTTGAAAAATTGAAGAAAAATCCATTGGGTCCACTTGTAATATTTCGGGTCGGTAGTGTTAATTTCCCGGCTCCAATCATAGGAAAGACCTAGGCGCTGGATTTGTTTCTTGAATTTTTTGACGTTTTTGGCGATGACAATTTTCGGATGGATGCCGGTTTGAATGGCGTAATTTTCCGCCGGCAGACCGAAGGCGTCCCAACCCATTGGATGTAGAACATTATATCCTTTCATCCGTAGATAGCGGCTATAAATGTCGGTGGCCACGTAATTTTCCACATGGCCGACGTGAAGACCTTCGCCCGAAGGATAAGGAAACATATCCAAAACATACTGTTTCGGTTTTTTTGAGTTATTGTCCGCCCGATAATTCTTGAAATTATTTTTCCACCAAATCCTCAACCATTTTTTTTCGATTTTTTGGTGATTACATTTCATAAAGGCGATACCAATATATCCTCTTCGCGGATGTAATGTCGTTCGGTCAGAAGCCAAAAATAAAATTTTTGTCTTCTCCCTCGCTTCCATTATATAC
>CAYZHR010000099.1:0-2069 GCA_964477885.1 uncultured Candidatus Saccharibacteria bacterium | reverse complement strand
ACGAATCGCTTTCTTTTATTTCTCGTCTTGCCGGCACTCTTCCCAACTCTTGAGTCTTTGCCCTGATAATATCTATAAGCTCTTGGAGAGTATGCTTGGGTTCTACCTTACCCCTACATTTCATAGAGCAATATTTAGAATTACCCGTGCTTCCCCTAAATTGTTTGCCGCAACTTAAACAAGTTCTAAATTGTGGTTTTCTTTTTGGGTTTTTTCTATTATTGACTATAGCGGCGCAAGATTGAGAGCAATAATTATGGGGAGAAACTTGGTTTAGGGTTCTTTCTATGGTCCTTCCGCAATTTTCACAAAACAATCTCCCCCTTTTTATTTTATCGTTAGAAAAACACTCCCAAGAACAGTATTGTTTCCAGCCCATTTTTATAGCCTCATTGAACCGCCCTTTTTTCCGAAGGAATTCTTTCCCGCAAAATGCGCATTTTACTTTTATTAAATTCATATTTTTTACGGTTGCTGATTGACCCCTTATTGAATTTTATATTATACTATTATAGGGGCGACTAAGTGGTCAATGGTTTTATAATACCACAACCTGGGTTCAATTCCCAGCACCCCGACCAATATTATGCAAAAAGAAAAAGGGCAAATTCACATCGTCCTTGTTATATTGCTTGTGATAGTGATTGTTTGGTTTTATTTCTTTCCTGGCGCATTCACGAGGGATGGAGGAACTGAAGAAGCTCCCCGTGGTTCATCCTACATCCCTCAGGAGGAAGAAAGCACTATTTCTCCTGTGGCCGAAGAAGAGAAAGAAGAGGAAGAAGCAATTGAGACTCCCCTTGATAAGACTCCCCCGCAACGCTCCAATCCGCAGCCTATCGGTGGACTGCCTTCAAGCACGAGAAAGGTTTCTATGAGCTTAGAGACCAACGAAAAGGCTACTTGCCGGTACGAAACTGATTCCGGGTTTTTTTACGAATCCATGCAGCATACCTTTTCAGAAACCGGCGGCACTTTCCATTCAACGCAGATCACCACTTTGAGCGAAGGCATGGGGTATGTGTATTATGTCCGGTGTATGGATGAAGCTGGCAATAAGAATACCAATGACTTCATTATCACCTTTTATGTCAAGAATCCGGCTGATTTCACTCCGCCCGAGCGTCTTCATCCTTATCCAGCTGGCGATGTTTTTCCAGCCGGCACAAGCGTTACCATCAGCGTCAGCACCAATGAGCCGGCTAATTGCCGTTATGCCCTCCAGCAAGGCGTTGTCTACAACTCAATGAGGAATAATTTTTCTCGCGATGACTATCAGACCTTCCACACCGTTAAACTCAAAAGTCTTACAGCTGGCAGTTATGAGTATTTTGTGCGGTGTAAGGATTTGAAGGGAAACGTAAACACTGGCGATGTCATGATTTATTTTACTGTCTCTCCTTAAAAAAAGGTGACATTTTAGAAGAAAGGTGACATTCTAGGGAAAAAGGTGACATTTTCCTTTAGAAATGTGACATTTGAGAAAATGTCACCTTTGTTCAGTATGGAACTTGGGCCTATAGTTTAGAGGTAGAACACCTCGTTCGCATCGAGGAGACGGCAGTTCGATTCTGCCTAGGTCCACACTCTCGGATATGTCAATCCTTCCGCCTCGCCGCTTCGCGGCTCGGCGGCCAAGTTATACGGGAAATTGAAAGAAAAAATCAATTTTTGGTTTTGTAAAATGTGGTTCGAGCCGATATTTTTTAGAAATGTCCTCATTTCGGGGTAATTCTCGGAATTGAGCAGTTTTTCAGCGTAATTCAGCTTCAAAACAAACTCTCTGGCCGGTTCGAGCCAAGACAACCCCTTTTGTCCAAAATCTCGTATTTTCTCCTGTAATTCTAACTTCCGAGTTAGGATTTTTTGTTTCCGGGCAGTATATTCTTCGGTAGAAATTACCTCGTTCAAATAGACATCTAAAAGTTTTTCCAGTTTTACTTCCATCTCTGTCAATTCCTCTTTGAGATTTTGAACAAGGATTTTGGTTTCTTCTTTAGCTTTCAATTCGTCCTTTTTAAGTTCCATTAAAACTTTTTCCGTATCTTGGCTCGACAAAGAAACTTTTT
>CAYZHR010000098.1:0-2100 GCA_964477885.1 uncultured Candidatus Saccharibacteria bacterium | reverse complement strand
TTTTGAAAAGAATTCTTGATTTTGCCTGCGGGCGGCGAAGCCGCCCGCAGGCAGGCCTCCACAAAAAATTTTTTATTTAACGCCCAAGTGGTGTTTTTTATTTTTCAATCGCAGAATTTCTATTTGACAAAATTAAAATTATATTTTATAATTATAGTTATAGAACACTACAATTTGGAGGGAGGCACAATGGTAAAAATAGCTGCAATCTGTGCGACACAAGGAGAAATGGGAGAGTCGTTGGAGGGGTTTTCTGTGGAGGAGGAAATCCAACCAAAGGAGTGGCAGAAACACAAAAGGAGGGCGTTCTGGGGCTTAATAAGAGTAGGGAAATATCAGGGCGTGCCCATCGTCTTAGCGCGAACTGGCATTTGGAGAACAGGACTCTTTGGGTATCAAGGAAATACTCAAGCAAGAGAGGTGACTGAATTCGTAATTGAAAAGTATCAACCAGAGAAAATCTTAATTTTCGGCACAAGTGGAGGAATGCAAACAAACCTCAACACCGGCGATATTGTCGTGTGTAATCCCATTTATGCCGAAGCAAGATGTCCGGCTTGGCCCTTTCTTGCAAGGATCAAGTCGCCGATTTTTCCCGATTCCAAACTTTGTTTCTTTGCTCAAGAGATACTCGTGCAAAGAGGCGTGAGATTCTTCACGGGAGGGGATCTCCAGACTTCTGGATATGGTTGGCCCCAGAAACATCCTGAGGTCCTAGTGGTAGAAATGGAGGACTACTGGATTGGTTCGGTGGCTGCCGAGAAAAAGATTCCTTTTTTGGCAGTTCGCATAGTTCTTGAACCATTTGGAGAGAAAGTTATCCCGGAAGAAAAAAGGACAGAAGAATATCAGGATTGGTATCGAGAACGATTCTTGAGAATCTCTGCTACTCTTCGCGACAACTTTCTTATTCCTTTCCTCCAGCGACTCTAAGGGGCGGTGCAACTTCAGCGTTTTCGCACCGCCTCATTTTATTTGGGAAAGAACTTGTTTTTTGTTTAAAATTTTGGTAATCTATTTTTATTGGTAATGATTTTGATATATAAATTTTTTGGGCGTTAAATAAAAATTTTTCGTGAAGTCCTGCCTGCGGGCGGCTTCGCCGCCCGCAGGCAAAATCAAGAATTCTTTTCAAAATAAGTTCGAGCTAATTTAAGAATATCCCGCCAAAGCTTCTTTTCAAATTAAATAAACGAAACGCGAAAGGAGGGACGCGATGTATCCGACAGAGTCTAATCAGGTATTACTGCTAAGTCTTGCTTCTTCGCCAGCTCCTTTCGGTTTCGGACAACATCCCAAATTTGAAAGGAGCTACAGGGAACATTTTGAACACATCCGGCAGGGTAATTTTAGCCACGGAGAAATATCTCTCTCTGAGCTGTCCGACCCTCGTCACCCAGAGGTTTTTCTCATCCCGCGAAATCGCTTTCTCGAAGTAGTTGACGAATGGGGCGATTTCATCGGTTTTGAACGAACAATTTTCCCTTTCAGCTCAACCGATTTCTATGTTGACCGCCATGAGAAAGAAGGAAGCCTATTTTATGAGTTAGACCATGCTGATCCTTTCTTCCGCTTGGGCGGCATCAGTCAGCTTGGTTATTTGGTACCGCCGCGACCCGAAGATTGGGATAAAAGCGTAAGCATTGCTTACACTGTGCCTCAGTTCTCTCACACCCGCTGGGCTCATAGCTTGCTCGTAGCTATCCTAATGGAGCTTATCTTAGCCCGAAATGGCTTCCCCAAAGAAGAAAGAGCTCCGGTAGTCTTGACGGCTGGTTGTCACGATATTGCTACTCCAGCTGGCGGCGATTCCATCAAACGAGTTGATCCAAAAAACCTCAATGAAGAAGAAAATTTCGCTTGGGTTTTAGAACATTACGGTTTAACTAAGCGCTGGGCTGAACAATTTGGTTTTGACCTTTCCTTGGCTAAAAGCTGGGTGAAAGGAAAAGGAGTATTTGGCCGCTTGTTGGACGTTGTTGATAAACTCTGCTACACCGCTCTGGATTGTTACTACCTCGGTCTAATGCGGCCTGGCCAAATAAGGAATCTCTGCCTTAAATATCCTTTGATTATGGATGTTTGGCAGGATATCCGGTT
>CAYZHR010000097.1:0-2121 GCA_964477885.1 uncultured Candidatus Saccharibacteria bacterium | reverse complement strand
AACCAGAGATGTTAAGTTTCAAAAACAAAGTTCATCATTTGGTCGGCAATTACAGCTTGTTGTTTTTGAGAAAAGACGACCAGATAAAACCGAGCGTGGAATGGAAAGAGCAACTTCCGCTGAAAGATAGAATATTATTTGATTTTCTTTTTGGCTGGTTGAATATTTTTTATAAAATTAAACCCAAAAAATACTTATGATTCTTAAATTATTGTCAGTTTTGATAATTCCCATTTTAACGACCATCGGCCAACTTTGTTTCAAAAAGGGAGTTTCTGGTTTGGGTAATTTGGATTTTTCTTTTTCCAGTATTATTTCTTTAATCCCCCGGATTTTTCAATCAGGCTGGCTTCTGACAGGTATATTTATCTTCGGAGTTGATTTTCTTCTTTACCTCTTTGTTCTATCAAAACTTCAGTTAAATATTCTCTATCCGACTATGGTCAGCGCCGGCATCATTATGATTGCCGTGGCTTCTTGGTTTTTGTTTAAAGAATCTTTGTCGTTGCTTCAAATATCAGGAATTATTATTATAATTTTTGGGATATTTTTGTTGATGCCCAAGCAATAAAGTAAATCCCATGGAGAAGTTGGATTTGTCAATCGTTTTGCCGGCTCACAACGAAGGTAAGAACCTGCCGGGTGTTCTGAGAGGCCTCAAAGAAGCCCTTAATCAAGCCAATATTAAATCTGAGATAATTGTCGTGGACAACGGTTCCATTGATAATACCCCAGCTGTTTTACAGTCATTAAAAAAGGAAATCAACGAATTGAGAACCTTAAGGATAGAAGAGGTTGGCGCCGGTATTGGGACGATTAAGGGGTTAGAGGCGGCCCAAGGCCCTATTTTGGGCTTTATGGATGCCGATGGACAAGTCAGGCCTGAAGACATAATCAAGGTTTTCCTTAAACTGAAAGACGATAATTTAGACCTTTGCAAGGGGACCAGAATGGGAAGATTCTTCAGCCTGCAGCGAAAAATATTAAGCAAAGTTTATAATTTCCTTTTCCGGCTGATGTTCCGTTCACCCTTTAAAGACATCAACGGCAGCCCGAAATTTTTTACCCGGCGTTTTTACGAAGCCATTAAACCTGTTTCAAAAGACTGGTTTTTGGACGCTGAAATTATGCTTAAAGCGCAGAAAGGCAAATATGCGGTCGGGGAGGTGCCGATAGTTTATCTGGAAAGAAAAGGAGGGGGCTCGAACGTTTCCATTTTGACCGTGTTTGAGTTTCTGAAAAATATGTTTTATTGGTTTTTATTCAAAAGATAAATTATGCCCCGTTAGAAACTAGCCACGGGGCAGATAGTAATGAGCAGAATAAACGTTAATTAATAACATAAAAGTTAAACCGGTATTCGCAAAAAGATATTTTCGCTTAAAATATTTTTTGCCTCTGGTTTCTAACGGGGTATGCCAACCAAAAAAATTGGATTCGTTAATTTAAGAAAACAATATCAATCCCTCAAAAAAGAGATTGATGGAGCCGTCAAGCGAGTTTTAGAAAGCGGAAATTTTACTTTAGGGGAGAATGTCGCCAAATTTGAAAAAGAATTTGCCAGGTTTTGCGGGACAAAGTACGCGGTTGGCGTAGCTTCGGGTACTGAAGCCCTGGAATTGGCGCTGCGGGTCTTAGGGATTAAAGAGGGAGATGAGGTGATAACTGCTCCCAATTCAGCTGTGGCCACGGCCATGGCCATTTTGGCAGTCGGAGCCAAGCCTGTTTTTGCTGATATTGAAAGCGAGACTTTTAATATCAATCCGGCTTTGATTGAGAAAAAGATTACCAAAAGAACAAAAGTCATTTTACCGGTTCACTTGTTCGGCAACCCGGCTAAAATTGATAGAATTTTAGCTGTGGCCAAAAAACACAAACTCGAGGTGGTGGAAGACGCCTGTCAGGCTCACGGAGCGAAATACCGAGGGAAAAAAGTAGGGACATTCGGCAAGCTCGGATGTTTCAGTTTTTATCCGACCAAAAACCTTTCCGCTTTTGGCGACGGCGGAGCAGTCGTCACTAATGATAAAGAGTTGCATGAATCGCTTCTGGCTTTAAGGCAATACGGCTGGAATGAAAAAAGAGAATCATTGACCTTCGGCATCAACAGCCGATTGGATG
>CAYZHR010000096.1:0-2170 GCA_964477885.1 uncultured Candidatus Saccharibacteria bacterium | reverse complement strand
ACCATCATTTTCACTAAATCTTCAAATTTAACTTGCGGCTGCCAGCCGAGAATTTCTCTGGCTTTCGTAGCGTCGGCCCTCAATTCGTTAACATCAAGAGGCCGAAACAAATCTTTATCCACTACAACCAATACCCTGCCGGTTTTTTTATCTATTCCTTTTTCATCCACTCCGCTCCCCTGCCACTCAATCTCAATCCCGGCGACGCGAAACGCCTTTTCAACAAACTCTTTAACAGTGTGGTTCTCGCCGGTACCGACGACATAGTCATCCGGTGTCTCCTGCTGCAACATCAGCCACATAACCTCCACATAATCACCAGCAAAACCCCAATCACGTTTGGCGTCCAAATTTCCAAGCCGAAGTTCTTTCTCCAATCCTTTCTTAATTTTTGCTACTGTGGAAGTAATTTTTCTCGTAACAAACTCATCTCCACGCCTGGGGCTTTCGTGGTTATAAAGAATGCCTGTAGAAGTGTACATGCCATATGCTTCACGATACATTCTGGTTAAGTGATAAGAGGCAAGTTTTGAAATGCCGTAGGGCGAAGCTGGGTTAAAAGGGGTGGTTTCTTTTTGGGGTGTTTCCACGGCATTACCAAACATCTCGCTCGTGCCGGCAAAATAAAACCTGCAGTCCGGCCTTAGTTCTTTTAATGCCGATAAAATATAGTGAGTGCTCGCCGTGTTTATCCTGAAAGCTCCGAACTGATCTTGAAAAGAAATACCAACTTGGCTTTGGGCAGCTAAGTGATAAAGCTCATCCGGTTTTACTGCGGCGATAATTTTCCACACTGTAGGATAGTCGGCAACATCACCATAATAAATGGTTATTTTATCAAGTAGGTGCTTGATTCTTGAAAATCTCTCGTCTTGATTTTCAAAGGCAACTCTTCTTACAATGCCATGAACCTCATAACCTTTATCTAACAATAACTCCGTAAGATAAGAACCGTCTTGACCCGTGGCGCCAGAAATCAGAGCTATTTTTTTATCATCGTTCATATTTATCATCAATTCTTATTATATCGTCTTCTCCCAAATAGCCACCGCTCTGAATTTCAATTATTTCCAACGGTTTTGAACTCGGATTTTCCAAACGATGTTTGCTTTTTATAGGAATATCAATGCTCTGATTGGGTCCTAAACAGAAAATTTTGTCGTCTAATTCAACCCTAGCCCGGCCTTTTAAAACCACCCAATGCTCTGACCTCTGTTTATGAAATTGTAAACTTAATTTTCCTTTTGGTTCAACAACAACCTTCTTCACTTTAAAGTTTTTTCCTTCTTCAATAACTATAAAATAACCCCAAGGACGGTAAAACTTAGATTGTAATTTGTCAGCGCACTTCGCCAAAAGCCATGAACTTGATTGAATTTTGCCACCGCGACCAACATTTTCCACTACCTTATATCCGAGTTCTTTTTGAAGACGCACCTCGCATGGTGGAATATTTTTTACGTTCCGGTCCCCTCCTTGCGCAAAAATATCTGGCCGGATTCTCTTAAGTTCTCGGCAAACACTCATATCTTTTGTATTTGGCTTATGACCGGTGAGTATTACTTTGTCAACCCATCTCATCGATTCAAACAATTCCTTGCGTTCTCTTTGGGGCATAAAAATAAATCCTTTTTTCTTTCTCAACCAGTTATCATTATTTAAAATAACAATCAATTTGTCGCCCAGTTTTTTAGCTGCCTCAAAAAGCCGGATATGGCCGATATGAATCGGATCAAATCCTCCGCTGACAGCCACAATTATTGGTTTTTTAGATTTCCTATTTTTCACTCTATAACTTAATTACTTTTATTCCTTCCAAGAGTTTTATTTTAATATAAATTCTTATAATTTCCAATTTTTTAAAACTACTTTTGCCCAAAAGCGCGACCAATGAATTTTGGTGAAGCGCGAATCGCCAAGCGCTGATTGCTTTTTTGATTCCTGAAACCACTTCTGAAACGGGAAAGTAAAGCCCATCTTAGAACGGGTGAAAATTTCTTGCGGCAGTAAATCGCGAACTGATTCAACCAGAAGGGGTTTGTTCAATTTTTGGACGTCCGACGTCCGAAGGACGTCGGACGTCCTTATATTCAGTTTAATTTCTGGCGGCAAACTGCTTAAATATTCCACCAGCGGATGGTCTAAAAACGGCACTCTTACCTCAATAGAA
>CAYZHR010000095.1:0-2284 GCA_964477885.1 uncultured Candidatus Saccharibacteria bacterium | reverse complement strand
TCTTTAAAAGAAATTTTAGCATCCTTTTTCTTTATGTCTTTCGTCTCTGTTTCAATAATTTTCTGGATTTTAGGAGAGAGGGGCAGCAACTCCTTGCTGTCCGGACAAAGTCTTTTTACCAATCGCTGGGCTATTGCCAGAATAAGAGTTGGCGGAAGCAAATAGGGATCAACGCCCATATCTATAAGACGGGGAATCACGCCCAGGGCATTATTCGTATGCAAGGTGGAAAGAACCAAATGACCGGTCAAAGCAGCGTGGATTGCCAAAGCAGCGGTTTCTGCGTCTCGAATCTCGCCAACCATAATTTTGTCAGGATCCTGACGCAAAATGTGGCGCAAGCCAGTGGCAAAAGTGTAGCCAATCTCGGGGCGAATTTGGGACTGATTAACACCTCCAACATTATATTCAATCGGATCTTCAAGACTAACGATGTTTACATCTTCTTTATTGAGAATATTTAAAATGGAGTAAAGAGTAGTTGTTTTGCCCGAACCAGTAGGACCGGTTAAAAGTATTAATCCGTAAGGCTTCTGGATTGACTCGGTCAAAACCCTCAAATTTCTCCCTTCCAGACCGAGATCGGCAAGAGATTTCAATCCTATTGTGGGGTCAAGAATTCTAATCACTACTTTTTCTCCAAAATAAGTTGGGAACGTTGAAACTCGAAAGTCAATTTTTTTCTTGCCCACGGTAGTAAAAAACCTGCCGTCCTGCGGTATTCTTGTTTCATCAATTTTAAGATTAGAAAGTATTTTGACCCTTGAAATAATGGCTGAATGAATTTTGACTGGCAAGTTAAGACTGGTATAAAGAAGCCCGTCTATTCTGAATCGGACTTGCAGGCTTTTTTCTACGGGCTCAATGTGAATATCAGAGGCCCTTTCCTCAATCGCGTGATTTATAATAGTGGCAACCACTCTGGTTATGGGAGCTTCTTCGGCTATCTTTTCTATTGTTTCTCTTTCTTCCGGTTTCTTGATGGTTATTTTCTTGCCTTCTTTCAACTCTAGCTCTAATTCGGCCAGAGCTTTTTTGACTTCGCCCTTAAGACTGGTATATTGTTTTATAACTTCGCCAAAATCAGATTGGCTAATCAAATATATCCGCGGCAAAAGATTGTTCCGATGAGCAATAAATTTCAATGCCTCCCGCGCTTCAACGTCTTCCGGATTAAGTATTCCCGTATCTAAAATTCTCTTTTTCGGGTCAATGGCTATGGGAACAAATTTATAATTCTGGGCTGCTTCAACCGGAATAAGCTTTAATACGTCCAAACTGATAGTTTTACCAGCCAAACTTTGAAAAGGAATTTTTAAAAATTGGGATTTGAAACGATAAAAATCTTCTTCTTTAATTATTTGCTGTCTTAAAATATAGTCTTCCAAAGGAAAACCTTTTTCTTTTGCCTCTTTTCTTATCAAATCAAGAGTAACCGGATCAATAAGTTTTTTCTCCAATAAGAGATCTATAAAAGTCTTTTTGGCCATAAATTTAGAGTTGTTCGAATGGATTGGCTCGACCCGTTTCTCCGGCAGTGACCGGCAATACTCCGTGGGACTTCAAGGATTTAAATAAATCATCATCAAAAATACTAAAATCCAATTTAATTGTTTTAAGCTCTTCCTCCATTGCCGAGGAGCCGGCCGTTAATTGCCCGGGCGCAACTGTTTCTTCAACGGACGGTCCCTTATAATAGCTTGAATACAACATCACAACAGTAATGATAATTACTGCCACTAAAATTCCCACAAGAATCTTTTGGCGTTTTTTTTGTTCCAATGGTTGGGCCATAATTATTGATAATATACTTCTAAACTAATATCGAAGGTAAAAAGCGAACTATCTTCTCCTGATTGAGCGGCGGAAAAATCAATTGATTTTATGTCCATCAAGCGAATATTGAATTCGAGCGCCTGCAAAAAAGCAATGAAAGATTGATAGCTGCCGCCTACTTTCAAAGAAACATCCAGGGTTTTATAGCCTTTTACAATTTTTTCTCCTGTTGCCGTGGCTTTAACGGTAGCTTCTTTAAAATTTATGCTTTCCAAGACCAATCCATTTTCCGAAACAAGAGCTTCAAACTGAACAATTAAATTGGGTATATCTTTTTCAAGAGGCAAGACATAATAAGCTTTGTCAATCTCATCTTTACGGCTTTCATAGCTTTGTTTCAGTTGGTTAACCTTAACTAAAAGCTCCTCTTTTTCTTTCAAGAAATTCTGGTAGTTTTTAATCTCGCTTCTAAAAAAGACGACTTTATTATAAGCCGGCAAATCAAGCA
>CAYZHR010000094.1:0-2346 GCA_964477885.1 uncultured Candidatus Saccharibacteria bacterium | reverse complement strand
CTACCTTTGGTTTTTTATCAATTATTTTTTTGATATTGAGATTTGTTGAACAAAGGAAAAGACAAAATCTGTGAATCTGCTATAATGGAACAATGTTGAGAAAAGCAATCTTTCCTATCTTTTTAATTGGTTTGATTTCCTTTGCTTTCGGAGCCGGTTTTTATTTCGGCAAAGCCGAGTGCCAAGTCTGTCCGCCTGAAGAATTAGATTTTTCTCTTTTCTGGGAAGCCTGGCACAAACTCGAAGAGAAGTTCGTCGAGCCGGGCAAAATCGACTACAAAACCATGCTTTACGGAGCGATTTCCGGCATGACTAGCTCCTTAAAAGACCCTTATACGGTTTTTATGCCCCCGGCCGACAGCAAGATTTTCAAAGAGGATGTTTCCGGCGAGTTCCAGGGAGTCGGCATGGAAATCGGTTTGAGAAACGGAGAACTCACCGTGATTGCTCCCTTGGAAGGGACGCCGGCACAGCGAGCGGGTCTTTTGGCCGGCGATAAAATTCTTAAAGTCAACGGTACGACCACGCAGAGCCTGACAGTAGACGAAGCGGTCAAACTCATCCGAGGTCCTAGGGGCGAGGCGGTCGTTTTGACTATTTTCCGAGAGGGGTGGTCTTCGACCAAAGATTTTGAAATCGTCAGAGACGTCATTATAATTCCTTCCATCAAATGGGAGCTCAAAGAAGACAATATTGCTTACATTGAACTTTATCATTTCTCCGAGACGGCTCGAGCAGCTTTCAATCAGGTGGCCATTGAAATACTGGCCAGCCCTTCTCAGAAGATAATTTTGGATTTGCGCAACAATCCCGGCGGTTATTTAGAAGTGGCTCAGGACATTGCCGGCTGGTTTTTGGAAAGAGGTCAAATTGTGACGATTGAGGATTTCGGCGGGAAAGAAGAAGAAAAAGAATACAAAGCCGCCGGCAACGCCAAACTTCTGTCTTATCCTCTGGTCGTTTTGATCAACCAGGGGTCAGCCTCCGGTTCGGAGATTCTGGCTGGCGCTTTGAGAGACAACCGAGGAGTTAAACTTATTGGGGAGACTTCCTTCGGCAAAGGGTCGGTACAGCAGCTGGAAGAGCTGAAGGAGGGTTCTTTGAAGATTACGGTGGCCCAGTGGCTGACGCCAAAGGGCGAGCGGATTAACGGCCAGGGGCTTACGCCCGACATGGAAATTGAAATGACCGAGGAAGATTACGATGAAGACAGAGACCCTCAATTGGACAAGGCCATTGAAATTTTAAAAGAGTTGAGATAGAATAATTTATTATGAAGGTCATTCTTCTTCAAGATGTTGATAAAATAGGGAAAAAATACGAAGTGAAAGACGTGGCCGCCGGCCACGCCAGGAATTTTTTAATACCCAAAGGTTTGGCCAAACCCGCGACCGAGGAAGCTTTGAAGTGGGTGGCTGCCCAAAAAGAGGTCTTGGAGAAAAAAGCGGAAGAAGATTTGAAAAAAGTGCAGGAATTAGCTTCCACTCTGGACGGGCAGGAAATCATAATCCCGGTCAAAATCGGCGAGGAAGAGCAACTTTTTGAATCAATTAGTCAGCAGAAAATTTTGGAAAAACTGAAGGAAGCCGGGTTTGAAGTCAAGAAAGACCAGATTATTTTGGCCGAACCCATTAAGGAGGTCGGCGAGTTTCCGGTTAAGATTCGTTTTTCCCACAATCTGGAAGTGGAAATTAAAGTAATTGTGACTGAAGAAAAAGAAATAACATAATCCGAATGTTACGAATTCTTATTCGAATGATACGAATATTCGTAGTATTCGGATATTTATTCGTAGAATTCGAATTATATTTTTTATGGCAAAATTTATTTTTGTGGCCGGCGGGGTTATGTCAGGCATCGGCAAAGGGGTGGCGACTGCCAGCATCGGCAAAATTCTCAAGAGCAAAGGATTTAAAGTGACGGCGGTCAAAATCGATCCTTACGTCAATGTAGATGCGGGCACCATGAATCCCATTGAACACGGCGAAGTGTTCGTCACAGCCGACGGCACCGAATGCGACCAGGATGTCGGCAACTACGAAAGATTCATTGACGAAAATCTGAGCACCACCAACTACATTACCACCGGAAGAGTCTACCAGGCCGTCATCAACCGGGAAAGGAATTTAGGTTACGGCGGCAAATGCGTTGAGGTTGTACCCCACATTCCCGAAGAAGTCATCTTCCGCATTAAAAAAGCAGCCAGGGAAACCCGCGCTGATTTTGTTTTAATTGAAATCGGGGGAACGGTCGGAGAATACCAGAACAGCCTCTTTTTGGAGGCGGCCCGGATGATGCGTTTGAGCCGCCCGGAGGATATTCTCTTCATTTTGATAAGCTATTTGC
>CAYZHR010000093.1:0-2373 GCA_964477885.1 uncultured Candidatus Saccharibacteria bacterium | reverse complement strand
TACATACCCCGTTAGAAGTCTGTTTTAATTCTTATTATCCCCATTAGTGCCTCACAGAAAAAATTATATAATTTTTTCTGCCCAGGACTTCTAACGGGGCATAGTTTTTAGTCGAACCAGCCATCTTCATCGGCTGATTCTTTTGGTTTATTATTTTCTTTTTCGACTTTGGTTAATTTTAGATCGTTGTCTTGCTCGTAGTCCAAGTCGTACTTAAGAGCAAGTTCAGCTTTCTGCAATTCCCGGGCCAAGTACATCGAATGCTCTTTTGTCTGTTCGAAACTGCCGATTAAATCAAGGTAAGCTATGGTTTTGGAAATTTCCTCAGCCGAAGAGCCGATTATCTTTTTGTTCAATTTATTATTATGAAAATGTTCAACGACAATTGTTTTTGGGTTGTGGTCGACGGAAATGACAAAAAAACCTTTGGGGTCGGGCAGCCAATCGGAGCAAGCTTGAGCCTGCACCGTCTCCACTTCTTCAATCCTGACGGCTTCGCCGGTGAAAGGACCGGGATTCCTCTGCCAGCACCGTTCAACCGCCGACATAACCTTAATTTGGTCGGTTTCCGGCATTAGGTCTATCATTTCCACCTGCTGGCGGAATCTTTCAACCAGCTCCCGGTCAATCCCTTTCAGAAAGGGCGTATTGCCCTGAGCCCCGATTATCTTTTTCTCGCCGTCCACGCCGTTTTTTTTTAAAGCCACCAGGGCTTGGGAGACAAAATGTCCTTTGGACACTTTACCGCAAAGGATTAAAAAACGAATGTAGGGATTACTGACGACGTTCTGAATAATTTTCTCCAAGCCGATATTTTCGGTCGCGCACTTGCCGCAAATGGCGACTCTCTCCATATCAAGTTCAATACCTTCAACGGTGGCATTGGTGCAAACGGCCACCGGAGAGAGCTTATTGCCAATTTTGTATCTGCCTTCAACCAATGGCCAATTTTGTAAATTTTCCTCCATAAGAATTACTTATTAAATTCTTCGGTAATGCGACTGGCTCTGGGAGTTTCTTGTCCGCCGTATTTTTGTCCTTTTTTCTTTAAATAAACTGTTTCGCAGGGACTGGAAAGCGTCTCAAAAGTTAAAGCGCAGATGCGCATGCCCGAATACAAAACAACCGGCATAATGCCTAAATTACCGAGTTCCATGACCGCTCTGCCTTCCCAGCCGGGGTCAAAACGAGCGGCGGTTGAGTGAACCACCACGCCTAATCTGCCTAAAGAAGAACGACCATCAAGTCTAGCCATCAGATCGTCAGGTAAGATAAATTCTTCCTTGGTCGTAGCTAAAATAAAGTCTTTGGGTTGCAAAATAAAAGGAGAGCCGTCCTCTATCTTTACTTCCTCCATTAAATCCTCAAAATGAATATTCCTTTTTAAGTCCAAATAAGGATACTGCGAGGGTTTGAAAACCTTGAAAACGTTGCCCAGTTTTAAGTCCAGAGAACAAGGACCCAACTGTTCATCAAAATTTGGTTGAGGGTTAATTTTAATTTTTCCTTCTTGAATGTATTTTTTTATATCTTTATCTGAAAGAATCATGCTTTTGAACTATTCAACGGTGATTCCCATATTTCGGGCCGTGCCTTCGATAATTTTCATGGCGGAATCAATATCGTCGGTATTTAAATCTTCCATTTTCTGTTCGGCAATTTTGCGAAGTTCAGCCCGAGATATCTTAGCCACTTTGGTCTTGTTCGGCTCACCAGAACCCTTCTCGATGCCGACAGCCTTTTTTAAAAGCTCGGAAGCCGGCGGCTGGTGCAACTTAAAAGTATACGTTCTGTCCTCATACACCGTGATTTCAACCGGAAGCTTGAAGCCCTGCTTGTCTTTGGTCGCCTCATTGAACTTCTGGCAGAATTCACCGATATTGACCCCGTGCTGCGCCAAAGCCGGCCCCACTGGAGGAGCTGGGGTGGACTGTCCCGCTTTAATCTGCAGTTTGATAATTGCTTTTAGCTTTTTCGCCATGTTTAAAGTTTCTTAATTTGCAACGAATCCAGTTCAACGGGAGTGTCCCGGCCGAACATATTAACTAAAACTTTGACTTTGCCTCGGTCTTCGTCAATCTCTGAAACCCGGCCGTCAAACTCCTTGAAGGGCCCGTCAGTAATTTTTACCATGTCGCCGACTTTAACGTCAATCTTGTACTGGGGCTGCTCCACTCCCATTTTTTTCTTGAGAACCTCTATTTCGGCCGGTGAAACCGGCACGGGCGTAGTCCCCGCTCCCACAAACCCGGTCACGTTGGGTGTGTTTCTGACCACATACCAAGAATCATCCGTCACGACCATCTCAACTAAAACGTAGCCGGGATAGATCTTCTCTTCCACCGTCTTTCTCTTGCCTTCCTTGATTTTGAT
>CAYZHR010000092.1:0-2377 GCA_964477885.1 uncultured Candidatus Saccharibacteria bacterium | reverse complement strand
GTCAAAACATTTGAGGCAGGGTTTGTATTCAGCCCGGTTGTCTTATCCCCCCAAAACAACATTCAGGATATTTACGACATCAATGAAAAATACGGATTTTTCAGCACGCCGATTACCGAAGACGGCACTCTAAATTCAAAATTGATGGGCATTGTTACTCATCGAGACGTCAGATATCGAAGTGATATGCAGACGAAATTAAAGGACGTAATAACTCCGAGAGAAAAATTGATAGTTGCCAAAAAATCAGAGACGGTTGATAAAGATGATCTCCAAAAAGCCAATGAGATAATAAGAAAAAACAACCTCGACACTTTGCCGATTATTGACGAAAAAGAAAGAATAGTTGCTTTGGTTACAGACTCGGATTTAAGAAAAAACGAAAAATTTCCTTTGGCGACCAAGAATGAAAACAAACAACTGAACGTGTTTGTCGCCGTGGAATCGAGACTGGCATTGGCCAGAGAAAGAATCGCCAGGGCCTCGGATATCGGTGCCGACGGAATAGTTGTCGATGCAAGCGTTGTTTTCAAGGAACAGTTGGAGATTGCCAAATGGGCAAAAGAAAACTTCCCTAAATTAGAAGTGGTTTTAGGGAACGTTGATTCCGCTCAAATGGTTGAGAGAATAGTAAAAGAAGCGTCAAATTATTGCGATGCCTTGCGGGTAGGAATCGGACCTGGTGCAGCCTGTATTACCCAGCAGGAACTCGGTACCGGCCGGGCGCAGGCCTCAGCGGTTTGGGACTGTGCTCAAATGGCGAAGAAATTGGAATCCCATTATGGTTCAATGCCGATTATTGCCGACGGTGGAGTAAAAATTCTCGATATGGAAAACCAAGACGTAACCAGGCCGGGGGATATAAGTAAAGCTTTGGCTTTGGGCGCTCAAACCGTGATGATAGGTTCATTATTGGCTGGGCTTGACGAATCGCCTGGCGAAAAGGAATTTGATTATCAAGAAAACAGAATGGTAAAAAAATATCGCGGCATGGGGTCTTTGGAAGCGATGGCGGGCAGGTCGGCCGTAAGATATGCTGCAGATTTAGGAAAAATTAGAATTGCCGAAGGGATGGTGACAAAAGTTCCTTATCGAGGTTCTGGGTATGATTTTCTGCCGAAATTAATCATTGGTGTAAAACAAAGTTTGCAGAAACAAGGGTTTAAAAATATAAAACAGTTTCAAGAAGAAGCTGACATTAGACCCATTTAAACTTTACTGAAGAAGGAGGGTGTGATAATAAGAAATAGGAGGGTTGTACTTTGACAACCCATTTTGAAATTTTGTAAAGGGAGGTTATGAAATGCCTGGTTTTTTTGCTTTAAGTATTGACCCCAAACAGTATAAGAACAACTTCTCGGAGGACTTGTTCTGGGAAACGTTCTACCAGCAACATCTGGGAGAAGATTACGCAGGATTAGCTACCTGCGACGGAAAAAAAATTAAACTCCGTACCCATCGAGGACTCTTTAGACCCACCTTTAGTGAAGACATAGTTGGTCTGGAAGGAACTGAAGGAATTGGTTATTGCGGAGATAGCAGAGAGCCAATTTCAGAAGATTCAAAATTTGGAGAAGCCGCTGCCTGCTTTTCTGGCAATCTTATCAATCGAGAGGAACTGGTGAGAGAACTAAAAAATTCAGGCCATTCTTTTGTCTGGGAAGGAAAAGACATCGAAGTAATCCTTAAACTTATAGCCCAGCGAGGAGACGACAGGGTAGATGGTATAAAAAGAATGACTAAGGCGATTGAGGGAGCTTACTCTCTTTTGATTCTCTCTCCTGAAGGAATTTATGCGGTTTGCTCCCCTGATGGCCACTGGCCTTTAATCGTGGGAGAAAAAGAAGGAGCAGTAGCGGTTACTACCGATCCTTGCGGTTTTGAGAATTTCGGATTTGAATTCTGCCGAGATTTAGAGCCGGGAGAGATAGCATTGCTTAAGAATGGCCGGCTTGAAACGAAAGACAAAATGGTAAGCGACCGGGTTCAGACCTGTACCTTCATCTGGATTTACACCAACTTTCCTAATGCCATATTTAAGGGCGTTGCCGGTTCTTTCGTCAGAAAGAGATTAGGAGCGCTCTTGGCGCGGCGAGATATTGAGAGAGGGTTTATACCAGACCTAGTAATACCGATTGCTCATTCGGGCAGATTCCCTGCCATCGGCTACTACCAAGAGTTTTGCCGGCAAATAAACGAAGAAAGAATAAAAAGAATACCTGAATACGACGAGCCCCTCCTTAAGTATCAATATGCTGGCAGAAGCTATCCTCGATTGACCCAGGCGGAAAGAGAGTTGGAGGCTCAGATTAAACAGCTGAAGAGCGGGGAAGATTATACAGGTAAAATAGCGGTGGTATGCGACGACTCGATTAGA
>CAYZHR010000091.1:0-2422 GCA_964477885.1 uncultured Candidatus Saccharibacteria bacterium | reverse complement strand
TCACCTCTGATTACTCCTCCGACCTTGACGTCGCCGTTAACGTCCAGCTTAGCACCTGGAGCAGTAGTACCGATACCGACGTTGCCGTAGTCTCCGTCTATGAAAAGCCAGATATTCGTAAATCTACCGATTATCTGATTGTTTCCTCTGCCTCCGTAATAAGGTGGCATGGTCTGGCTGGCGTTGCTGTCCACAACCTCAAAGACCGAATCGGGGTCGGTTGATTCTAAACGCATGCCGGTATTGGTTGTTCCAGAATTTAAATGCAAATTTTTGACCGGAGATGCGGTTCCAATCCCCACGTATCCCGAGTTAGTGTTGTAAACATTATTTCCCAGACTGCTCCAAAAATCACCGGCTGCCTGCACTATGGAAAAGTCTTTGAAATAACTTCCCACAAAAATTCCCAAAGTTAAAAAAATCACACTCATGATTAACAATCTTAACTTTTTCATTATGCTCCTTCTTTTACATAGACTTAAGTTTATTGTAGCACTTTTTACTCAACTCTCAAAGTTGCGGATGGAAAAATTACGGTTTAAACTTTCCCCATCTGTGATTTAGAAAATCGAAGTATCCCATAAATCCATAAGCGGATTTTCTCTCTAAAAACAAATGTAAAGATTTGAGAAGAATTTTCCCGCTATAAAGAATAAAGAATAGAAACCACCGCCATCGCGGACAGTTTTTGTGACCAAATTTGAGTTTATTGCGAACGTAATAATACTCATTAGCCGGATTCTCCTCGCCTTTGGTTGACATTGAAATTTTGTGCCAGATGTTTGATTTTTTAGTCACGGCGCAAGAAAAACCGACTCTTTTGGCAGAAAAACAAAAATCTGCATCTTCATAATAGAGAAAGTAATCTTCATCCAAAAATCCCACCTTCTCAAATACTTCTTTTTTGATTAACATCGCACATCCGCTTTGAAAGGTTACGATTTTTGTCTCCGACTGCGACATTTCTGTTTCTGGGTGAAAATTAAGCCAGAAATCAAACTTTCCCCCAGCCCACCAAAGTTTGTCTTTAACATGATAGTCATAAATTAAGGGACCAACAATTCCAAACTTGGGATCAGTTTCTAAAAATTGTACCAGTGGTTCAAGAAAGTCTTTATCAACGACAGTATCATTATTCAAAAGTAAAACATAATCGGCCTTATTTCCTAAGCTATACCTAATTCCAACATTATTTCCGCCAGCGAAACCTAAATTTTCCTGAGATCTAATCAATTTGACTTTCGGACTACTCCGTTTTAGTCGCTTGAAAGAATCATCTGTTGAACCATTATCGATAACAATAATTCGGTGGTTCGCATAATTTATATTTGCAAGTGAACGGATACACTCAAGCGTATCTTGCCAGTTGTTCCAATTGACTAGAATAATAAAAACCCTAGGCTTTTTTTCCATACTTTACTTTTTTACCCTCAGGGAAGATCGGGAAATTTATAATCTATAAGCTCGGTTAGCCATCGTTCAGTCAGTTCAAAAACCACTATTTTTGTACCCAGAAGGTTGGGTTCAAGCGTTATTTTCATCGGTTGTCCTTGAAAATGAAAATACTCTATTTGGGAACAGTATGGCTCAAGAAAAGGCTTTAGTTTGTCACTGAAACTTGTTTGGTACCATAAGATTTTAGGGAACTGATTGATGTTGTCTGGAAAAGTGATTTCCAGTTGTCCAACCTCGCTCGCTTGGGTCGCCTGAAAACTACCCAGCAATTTTTCGATATCCCCTTCTCCTCCGTGGATTTCATCAATAAGTTTATATTGTTCAAAATCGATGGTTGGAGATGTTGCCGGAATATCGGTTATTTCCGCCAGGGCGGAGAGCAACTCCTGAAAAACAAAAAAAGTGCCGGTGTATGTCCAGTGTGAATCATTAGCAGGATACATCAAATAGTTTTGCTTCTGCTCGAAAAGTACAGGACGCAAATCAAGATAATGCAAGGATTGGCTATTAGTTAAAAGGTCATTTAATAGTTCAAGATTCGACTTTTGACCAGGCTCAGGCTTTAAAATAGAATCCGAAAGATACTCCGGGTAAATCGTGCTTTTATTGGGAGAAACAAAAAAGAAAAATTCGATGTTCTTTCTCTCAAGCGCTTGGGCAAAATTTTCCAGCTTTTTTACCACTAATTCTATCTCTTCGGAATGCATACTCTTTTTTTCAAAATCAGGCTGTTCGTTGGTCAAAAAAAGCCAGTTATCTTTACCCAAAATAATTTCTTGAGTTGGCGCCTTATTAAAGACTTTCAAATTAATAGTGTTGTTTACCTTAATCAGAAAGTCGCGAAACCCAAAGTGGTCTGCCCAGTAATTCTCTACTCCATTGGCAAATCTCCCGTCAATTATACTTCTTTTGTTCAACGCCGGGAAAGCAGACTTCTGGCGTTTCTCATCTAATAACTGATAGTGAA
>CAYZHR010000090.1:0-2426 GCA_964477885.1 uncultured Candidatus Saccharibacteria bacterium | reverse complement strand
TAAAGAAAAACCAGATATTAAAAATTTAAGCGATAACCTTAAAAAGCTTTCTGAAATTACTGAATGGTTTGAGGGTCAGGAAGATATTGATATTGAAGAAGGTTTGAAAAAAGTTAAAGAGGCAGTAAGTCTTATTAAGGTCAGTAAAGAACGACTCAAGGCGGTAGAGAACGAATTCGAAGAAATCAAAAAAGAAGTAGATATTGAAGACGATAACGATAAGGAAGAGGAGTCAGAAAAGGACGAAGAAGACGCCAAAGATATACCATTTTAATTTTTTCCGCGCGAAGCGCGGAAATTTTCCCCGGCTCGCCAAAACAGGTAGGCATGGCGCCTCGCCGCGGAGCGACTCTTGACAAGGCAATGTTATGTACGTTATAATGTACATATATGAACACAAAAACAACTTTACCAATCTCAGAAGCAAGAAAAAAAATATTTGAAATGGCCGAAAAAGTTCAAAAACCGTCAACCCATTATATCCTAACCGAAAAAGGTAGACCGAAGGTCGCTTTTATGTCTGCTGAAGAGTTTGAGTCTTGGCAGGAGACTTTAGAAGCAATACGTGATTTTCCTGATTTAGAAAAAGACATTAAAAAAGCTGAAAAGGAATACAAGCGAGGCGATTATTCAACCCTTGAAAGTGTATTGTCCAAAGAAGGTTTTGTATTAGCCGACAAAGCCAAGAAATAAACATGTACCAGATAGTTTTTTCAAGAATTGCAGAGAAAGACTTGGAAAAGGTTAATAAAAAATACAAGCCGCACATTTTTGCGGCTTTGTTTGATTTAAGAAAAGAACCGTATTTAGGGAAAAAACTTGAAGGAAAGTTTCGTGATTGTTACTCTTTGCGAATTGGCACATATCGAATTATCTATAAAATTTATAAGAACAAACTGAATATCCTTATTATTCGTATTGGTCCGCGTCAAGAGGCATATAAATAACACATTATGCCTCATCAGGGGAGAGCTTGCTTTAAAAATATATCAAATAAGTTAATCTTATGAGTATTGAGACCAATTGGCATGTCATTACCGGCGGGCCGTCTTCCGGCAAATCAACCGTGATTGAACGCTTGGCCGTTTTGGGATATGCGACGATACCCGAAGCCGCCAGGGTTTTGATAGATGCTGAAACGAAAAAAGGAAGAACCATCAGCGAGATCAGGGCGGATGAGGCTGATTTTCAGAGAAGGGTGCTTAGGATGAAGATTGAAATAGAAAACAAATTGCCGCCGGAACAAATTACTTTTTTTGACAGAGGCATTCCCGACACCATCGTTTACTATCGGCTTTGTCATTTAGATACGGCTCCGGTTATTGAAGAATCACGGAAAAGAAGATACCGGAGCGTCTTCTTTCTGGAGCAGCTGCCGTTTGAGAAAGATTATGCCAGGGTGGAAGATGGCAAAACTGTTGAAAAATTAAATCAACTTTTAAGGAAAAGTTATGAAAATCTGGGGTATGAAGTTATCAGGGTGCCGGCCAAGCCGGTGGAAGAAAGAGTTAAATTTATTTTGAACAGATTAAACCTATGGGAAAATTTTTCATAGCCATAACTTTATTCTTAGTATTAGTTAGCGGAACTGCTTTGGCCAAGAGCGACCTTTCGCTCAATGTTTCAGATATCACTTTTTCCAAGACAGAGCCTTTAGCCGGAGAAAAAGTCAGGGTTTTCGGCCGGGTTTTCAATACGGGGGACGAAGACGTTTACGGCTTCGTCATTTTTTCAGTCAACGGCGAAGAAATCGCCGACCCACAACCCATTTCGGTCAAAGTGGGCACGTACGACGATGTCTTTGTTGATTGGGTGGTGACAGCGGGAAATTACAGCGTGGGAGCCAAAATTGCCGCTACTCGGCCGGCGGACGAAGACGAGACTAACGACGCGGCCGTTCAAGAGAACTATTTCGTTGATTTGGATTCTGACGGCGACGGCATCGGCGACAGCCGTGATTTTGATAATGACAATGACGGCCTGTCCGACGAGGAGGAAAAAACTTTGGGCACCGACCCGCGCCATCCCGACAGCGACGGCGATAGGGTCATTGATTCGGAAGACGCTTTTCCTTTGGACGTTACCGAATGGCAGGATACAGACAACGATGGTTTGGGCGACAAGGCAGATATTGATGATGATAATGATGGTTTGACGGACGAAGAGGAACTCTTGGTTTATGGCACTGACCCTTTGAAGGCTGATACCGACGGCGATGGTATTTCCGATAAAAAAGAAGTCGATTTAAACGTCGGGTTTTTAAAACCCACCAGAAACGAGTGGGACGCGGCCAAGTTAGGATTGGCTTCGGTGGCCGAAGCCGTAAAAGGAGAGGTAAAAAAAGATAATTTGTTAATCGGTTACTTATTCGCTACCTTTGGTTTTTTATCAATTATTTTTTTGATATTGAGATTTGTTGAACAAAG
>CAYZHR010000089.1:0-2443 GCA_964477885.1 uncultured Candidatus Saccharibacteria bacterium | reverse complement strand
ATTTGGCAATTAGTGCCGTTGCCAATCGCCAATTGGTTAGGGCCGATTATAAGAAGATATATCAAATGAACCAGTCTAAAGTTTTACTTATCAATCCGCCCTTTTCTCTAGAAGAAAGATACGGTAAAGAGATGAAGTACTTTGGGGCCTTGTCAGAACCTCTGGCTTTGGCTTATTTGGCAGCCAATTTGGAGTTGCATAACTATCCGGTTAAAATACTTGATTGTCCTGCCCTGGATCTCACCACAGAAGACATTATCCAAGAATTGAAAAAAGAAAACTATAATCTGGTTGGTCTGACCATGCTGACTCCCATGTATTCTGCGGTGAAACAGGTAGCCAGCGCCATAAAGGAAGCCTGTCCTCATGTCAAAATAGTCGTTGGCGGAGTACACCCTACGGCTTTGCCCGAAGAAACTTTACAGGATATAAAAGCTCTTGATTATGTCTGCTGCGGCGAGGGCGAAAATGCTATCGTAGAATTAGTCCAGGCCCTTGAAGGGAAAAAAGAAATCAACCAAGTAGCAGGTTTAGCTTACAGGCAAGGAGATAAAATCATTCTGACTTCGTTCAGAGGATTTGAGGAAAACTTGGATAAATTTCCTCCGCCCGCCCGGCATCTTTTGCCAATGGAAAAGTACCAGTCCACTGCTTCAACCGTCCAGGGAGGCTCTTTTTGCGCCACTTTGATCGTGGCCAGAGGTTGTCCTTTTAACTGTTCTTTTTGTTCTCATCCATTTGGCAGAACTTTCCGACACCATTCGGTAGAGAGAATTATTCAGGAAATGGAGTCTTTGGTCAGAGATTATAATATTTCTGAATTTAACGTCGAAGCTGACACTTTAAGCGTTGACCGAAACTTTGTCATTTCTCTTTGCCGCGAAATAATGAGAAAAGGACTTCATAAGAAGATACGATGGACGTGCGCTAACCGCATGGACACGGTTGACGAAGAGTTGTTGAAAATCATGAAGCAAGCCGGCTGCTGGCAGATAAGTTACGGCGTGGAAAGCGGAGTGCAGCGGTTGTTGGATTTGATCAACAAAAGAGAAAAGTTAGAAGATATGGAAAGAGTTTTTGCTTTGACCAAAAAAGTCGGCATTACCATCAGGGGATTTTTTATGCTGGGTCTGCCAACCGAGACTTACCAGGAAAGCCTCCAAACTATCGAGTTTGCCAAAAAATTAGATCCTCTTTGGGCCCAGTTTACCATTACCACCCCGTATCCGGGTACGCCGATGTTTGACGATTTAAAAAAGAAAGGAGAAATTAGGTCGTTCAATTGGGACTATTACAATACCTGGGGAGGCTGGACGGAAAAAGAGGTAGCTTATCTGCCGCCAGGTAGGACTTTGGCGGAACTGAAATCATTGCAGAAAAAGGCTGTTGTTTCTTTTTATTTTCGGCCAAAGGTCATTTTTAAATTTATCAGAACCATAAATTCTTGGACTATTTTCAAGAAATATTTGAGAGGAGGCCTAACCATTCTTAAGATTAAGTTTTAAAAATGTGGCAGAAAATAAAATAATCTTAACTTTTGATTTGGAATTCTGGTACGATACCCATTTTTTGGAGAAATATTTGCCTACATCCCGACAGGATTATTTGGCAGAATCGGTTTTGCCTGTTTTGGAATTGCTGAAAAAATATAATGCTTTAGCAACTTTCTTTGTCACCGGTAAGGTGATGGAAAAATATCCGGAATTGGTAAAAAAAATACATTCTTTGGGCCACGAAATCGCTTCGCACGGCTATTTCCACCAGCTTTTGGGAAAACTGGGGAAAGAAAAATTTGCGGAAGATATGCGGAAAGCGGTCGCATTAACAGAGAAAATAATCGGAGAAAAACCCAAAGGCTTCCGAGCTCCTTGTTTTTCACTTACCGATAAAACCAGTTGGGCTCTGAATATTTTGGCAGAGCTCGGGTTTCAATATCATTCCGGTCGAACTTCGCTTCCTAAATCTCCTTTGAAAGAAGTGCCGGTAGGTTTGTCCGGTGGAGTTTATTTTCGCCTTTTACCTCTTTTTATCTTCAAAATAATGCTCAAAAAAAACAGGATTCTTTATCTGCATCCCCACGAACTGGACAAAAACGCGCCCATTATTAAAGGAGCCCCTGGGTTTAAAAAATTCTTAAAATATTATAGAGTTAAAGATGGCTTAAATAAGCTTGAAAAGCTGCTCAAGAATTATCAATTCGGTTCAGTTGAGCAGTTTTTAAACGTATGAAGTTGGTTATTGTCATACCGGCAAAAAACGAAGAAAAAACCATCGGAGACGTCATCAAAGGAATACCCCGGGAGATTTTCGGCATTACCGAGAAAGAAGTCATAGTGGTTGACGACGGGTCCGTTGATAAAACGGTGCCGGTCGCCAAGGAAGTGGGCGCCCGGGTCGTATCCCATTTAGAAAACAGGGGAGTCGGTGCGGCTTTTGCTACCGG
>CAYZHR010000088.1:0-2479 GCA_964477885.1 uncultured Candidatus Saccharibacteria bacterium | reverse complement strand
TAATTGATAAAATTGAAATCATTAAGCAGACTAAAGCTAGAAGAGCTAAGTTATACTACGTGCGAAAGAAGAAGAAATAGTTTGTGGACGTGCTGGAATTGGCAGACAGGCTACCTTGAGGAGGTAGTGAGTATTTACTCGTGGGGGTTCAAGTCCCCCCGTCCGCACCATTTCGGAAATAGCAAGCCGGAGGAAGCCGCCTCGCTTCGCCCCGCCTGCCGGCGAGGCAGGTCGGCGACCAAATTATAGGGGATTTTGGGCGAAAAAATCAATTGGCGATTCCGTTGGGGGAAAGAAAATTTTTTCATATTTGATTCCGAATTTAGTTTCGGTTTTTTCATTTTTGAGCTATAATCTAGATAGATATAGCTAAAACAGATAAACAGCACATTAACAAAAAAGGAGGAAAAACTATGATTAGCAATGTCCTGATTATCGGTGGGGGCGGAAGAGAGCATGCGCTTGCATGGAAACTCGCTCAATCGCCACGCATTGGCAAGTTGTATGTTGCGCCCGGCAATGGTGGCACTCGTGATATTGCTGAAAATATTGCGATTGAAGCCACGGACACTAAAAGACTTGCTCAATTTGCGGAAAAGAACTCGATTGACCTGACGGTGGTCGGCCTCGACGATCCGCTTGCTCTCGGCGTGGTTAATGTTTTTCAATCTCGCGGTCTGCGAATTTTCGGCCCCACTCGCGATGCGGCACAAATTGAAGCGTCCAAAGCATTCGCCAAGCGACTTATGGAAGATAACGGTATTGCCACCGCGCCTTTCCGGATATTTCGGAAGCACGAAAATGCTTTAGAATATGTCCGCAAGCACGGGGCGCCGATTGTCGTGAAAGCAAGCGGGTTGGCTCTTGGCAAGGGCGCGTATCCCTGCAAAACGCTCCCTAAAGCAGAGAAAGCTCTGGCAGAAATTATGCTTGAGCATGCCTACAAACAAGCCGGTGATGAGGTCATCGTCGAGGAGTTTCTGAATGGGCAAGAAGTTTCAATTCACGCTCTCTGCGACGGCAAAACTTCAATACTGTTACCTACAGCGCAAGACCACAAGCCGATTTTCGACGGCGACAAGGGCAAAAATACTGGCGGGATGGGAACAATCGCGCCTGTGCCATGGGTTACGAGTCAAACCTTGCAAGAAGTGAACGAGCAAATTGTTCGTCCGACATTGCAAGCCCTTGCAAAAAAGGGAAAGCCTTTTGCTGGCTGTTTGTATCCCGGACTCAAGATAACAGACGAGGGACCAAAAGTGCTTGAATTTAACGCAAGATTCGGCGACCCCGAAACGCAAAGCTATATGCGACTCCTCAAAACAGATTTACTTGATGTTTTAGACGCATGCGTTGACGGCAAACTTGCCGACCTTGCAGTTGAATGGAATTCTGGTTTCGCCGTTTGCGTTGTTCTCGCTTCGGGAGGATATCCGGGAAAGTACAAAAAGGAAATCCCAATATCCGGCATCGGTGAAGCAGAAAAAGTTCCGAGTGTTGTCGTCTTTCACGCTGGTACGATGTATAGCGACCAGCTTCGGACTTCTGGCGGGCGTGTTCTCGGAGTTACGGCAATCGGCGATACCCTCCAAGAAGCGCTTGACTGGGCGTACAAAGCAGTCTATTGCATCAAGTTCAAGGGCAAACGGTTCCGAAAAGACATCGGGGCTAAAGCCATCGCTATGGGGTTCTAATTCCTTCGGGGATTGAACCCCCTTTTTATTTTCATAAAAGAATTTGCCGCCAAAGCAGTAAATTTTTCAAGCTCATTTTTCTTGAAAAATTTACTGAAATGAGTTATGATTAATTCATAGAAAAACTTGTCATCCCTTCGGGAGATCACCCGCAGGGTGGAAATTGTCAGCGGTGCGGCTCCGCTGCTTTTCCGAATTTTCGCGGGGGGACTTTTTCGGCAAAATGCGTTCGAACTATTTTAAGAATAGAGCACCAGTAAGGAGAGGTCGAATCACTTTTTGGCTAAAGAATTTGACCAAGAGAGAATAGAAATTCCATTTCCTCAACGGATTATTCATCAAAGGTCGAAAAATAATAATAATTAAATTTTAAAGAACTCAAATATGAATCAAATAAAAGAAAAAATAATGAAGATGAAAATTAAAAAAATTATTTCTTACACAGTTTTCGGAATAGTTGCTCTTGTGATTATTTTTGGCGGTTTTGGCACTATTGGGGCGGGAGAGCGGGGAGTGCTTCTCCAATTTGGAGCAGTCAAAGACAAAGTTCTTGGAGAAGGGCTTTACTTTAAAATACCTTTTGTTCAGAGTGTAGTGAAAATAGACGTGAAGACTCAAAAAGATGAAGTTCCGGCAGCGCATCCTCTAAAGATTTGCAGATGGTAACATCCAAAATTGCTTTAAATTATCATCCTGCTCCCGATTCAGTAAATAAGATTTGGCAAGAGGTAGGAAAAGATTACAACACTCGCATTATCGCTCCCTCCATTCAGGAAGCAGTCAAG
>CAYZHR010000087.1:0-2555 GCA_964477885.1 uncultured Candidatus Saccharibacteria bacterium | reverse complement strand
AAGTAAGCCCGCCACCTGGAACAATAATTAGTATAAATGCTGAAAACTTTTAATCCTTCCAAAATTTCCTCTCCGGCAAGATTTTTCTTTCGACAAGTAGTAATAACAAAAACCTGGTGCCCCTTTTTTTGAAAAGCGCGAGCCAAATCAAAAGTTGAAAAGCCGGCTCCTCCAAAACTTTGAGGCGGGAAATCATCGGCTAAAATAAGAATTTTCATATAAAAAGTTATTTGCCGTACCACCACCAAGGAGCTCCCTTGGTCTGCCGAAAGTTGCATCCCCGGCAAGGATGGATTTCGTCCATTTTGCCGGCTAAATGCATTTTCCTAATCTTGTTTAATTTTTCGCCGTGCCAAACGCCATCAATGCTTTCTTTGTGCAAATCGCCAATTTCCTGCTGCAACCGCGCATCCACGCAGCAAAGAGCCACCCGGCCGTCTTGGGAGACAACCATGGTCCGCCAAAGATACAGGCAAGGGACAGACTGGCTCCTGTCTCCTTTGACGTGCCGGTAAGAATACTGCCTCATTTTTTCATCGATGGTGTCCCCTCCCCAGGCATGCATGTCTCTGGCAAAAACTCTGTCAGCTATTCCTGCCCAGGTCTTTTGAAATAAATCAATCTCATGGGAATTAAAAGGAGTAAGGGTCATCCTCACTTTAATCTGGGGATGCTTGATGTTGAGCTTCCTTTTTAAAGCGGCCAATCTCTTGATGCCCTCAACCACGTTTTGGTAAGAGAGGCCGACTCTGACTGCCTCATAGCTTTCTTTGGTAGCTCCGTCAACGCCGAAGATTATCTGGTCCAATTTGGAATCAATCAATTTCTGGCAGTTTTCCGGCGTCAACAAGCTGCCGTTGCTGTTAATGGAAACGGCGAAAGAATTCTTTTCTGTGGCGTATTTCACTTTCTCAAAAAAGGTTGGGTCCAAAAGCGGCTCGCCCATCCAATAAAGACTAAGGCTCTGGCAATATTTTTTGAACTTATGGCATTCGTCTATAATCTTTTTATACAAATCCATTGCCATATGGGCATGAGGCCGGTCCAGTTTTGAATATTCGCAGTGAATGCACCGGCCATTGCAAAGGCTGGTCACCTCAATCACCAGCTGGCGGGGAAAAATCAAAGCTTTCTTAAGTTGCAAAAACCTGAAGGTTTTCTTTGCCAGTCTAAGATTTTTAACTTTGTTTTTTAGCGATAATGTAAACATTGGCATAAACAACGTCTGTTTTGACGAATTTGTCCAAAAACTTGGCCAATTTTGACAGATATCTTCTGAATCTGCGAGCCCAGCCGCCCCGCCTTTTTTTGTAAGTAAAAAGGGCAAAACGGGTCATCTCTGACAAAGTGGTGAAAATCTTGCCGTAATGGTCGCACTCGATTATTTCAAAACCCTCGTTTTTAAATAAAGACGCCATCCCCTCTTTGGTATATCTGAAATAATCATGCGGGTCGGCGTGATAAGGAATCAGGAAGGGCGCCGTTAAAATACAGATGCCGTTTTCTTTCAGCACCCGGTGAATTTCTTTTATCATCAACCAAGGCCTTTCAACGTGCTCCAAAACTTGGGTGGAAACAACGGTATTAAAGCTTCTTTCAGGAAAGGGCAAATTCAGGGCATCGCCCACCACATCAACATTCTCGCCCGGCATCATATCAAAAGCGATGTATTCGCTCGTTTTTTGTTTGATAATTTCCCGGTATTTGCCGGAACCGGCTCCCAAATCAAGGGTTTTGCCCGAGATATATTTTTGAGCGTAAGTAATTACTTCGCGGGTTTGATGGAAGTTTGCCATAAAGATTCTTCAATTGGCTCAAATAAGTCGGGCCGGCTTTTAATTTTGTCGTAGAAGGTTTGTTGCTCTTCTTTCGCACCATTGTCCACAATGTACTTGATGTCGCTTTCTTGAAATAATCTGTGAATTTCTTCTACAGTCAGGTCTTCGCGGTATTGCAAATTAGTAATGACATGAAAAGTGGGAGTTCGGTAAGTCACCGCCTTATAGTTATGGTACCAGTTCAAGTAGCCTGAAGAAGCAACGTAAACGTAAAAATCCCTGTTTTCACCCTCTAATTCTCCCAAGGTTTCAGCTACCCGAGGCAAAATGCCGTAAGCTTCTTTGAGATTGGGGAAAGCAACTTGCCTGTGGGCCAGAAAATATATCGAAGCCAATCCCCAACTGTTAAATACCAATAAAACAATCATATAAGCGATTGCCAGTTTTCGCAAGGTTTCTTCGTTTAGTTTTATCAAAAATTTCCAGATAAAGATGATAAAAATCAAAAATAAAATAGGCAGCCAAATATTCAACCAACTGCCAATTTGCACCACAGTTGATTTGACTAAATAAGAACAAATCAGCAAAAGAATTAGATATTTGGCATATTCTCTTTGGGAAATTAAAAAGTAAAAAAAGATGCTTAAGGCTGCAGCCAGAATCAATCCATAATCGTAAAAAAATTGAGAGACCTGGGAAAAGATAGCCAAAGTCTGCTCAATCGGAGCAAAAAATTGACTTTGAGAGAAAAATATCTTGGTGCTTAATAATCCCCAG
>CAYZHR010000086.1:0-2574 GCA_964477885.1 uncultured Candidatus Saccharibacteria bacterium | reverse complement strand
AAAATATTCCCGGGCTTTACGACAAATTGAAGACGCTGAACGACGTTGGGCTTTCTTACATTCAGTTGGGCCAGCCCGCTCCCTCTTTATCCGGGGGAGAGGCGCAGCGGATTAAGTTGGCGACAGAGCTTGCCCGCAAAGCCACCGGCCGCAGTTTGTACATTTTAGATGAGCCGACCACCGGACTCCATTTTGAAGACATCAAGAAGTTGGTTCAGGTTTTGAAAGGATTGGTTGATAAGGGCAATACGGTTTTAGTGATTGAGCATCAATTAAATCTTATAGCGTGTTCCGACTGGATTTTGGATTTGGGGCCGGAAGGCGGAGAAAAAGGAGGCTATGTTGTGACGGAGGGCATACCCAAAGAAATCGCCAGAGTAAAAAACAGCTACACTGGTCAATATTTGAAAAAGGGCTTGACAAAAAAACATTAATCATTAATATGGTAATATTATGACCATCAAACCATTATCCGACCACATTTTAATCGAACCGATTAAAGAGGAGGAAAAAACCAAATCGGGCATTTTGCTTCCCGAAACCGCCGAGAAAGAACGTCCCGAGCAAGGGAAGGTAATAGCGGTGGGTCCCGGGAAGAAAGACAAGGCCGGCCAATATATTCCGCTTGAAGTCAAAGCGGGGGACAAAGTTTTGTTTACCAAGTACGGTCCCAACGAAATTAAAATTGAAGATAAAGAATACTTAATCGCTAAAGAGGAAGATATTTTAGCGATTTTAGAATAAACTTATGGCAAAACAAATTCAATACGACGAAGAAGCAAGAAAAAAACTAAAGGCCGGAGCTGACAAGCTGGCTAACGCCGTCAAAATAACCCTTGGCCCCAAAGGGAGGAACGTTGTTTTGGACAAAGGCTTCGGTCCGCCGACCATTACCAATGACGGAGTTACCATCGCCAAAGAGATTGAATTGGAAGATAGGGTCGAAAATCTGGGAGCGGAAATTGTCAAAGAGGTGGCGGAAAAAACCAACGATTTGGCGGGCGACGGCACGACCACGGCCACCTTGCTCACTCAAGCCATCATTGCCGAGGGGTTGAAGAATGTGACCGCCGGTGCGAATCCACTGGCCATCAAAAGGGGCATTGAGAAAGGAACGAAAGCGGTGGTGGAGGAGCTGAAAAAGATGTCAAAGAAAATTTCAGGGCAGGAAGAAATAGCTCAAGTCGCCACCATTTCGGCCGAAGACAAAGAAATCGGCAATTTGATTGCCGAGGTCGTGGCTGAAGTCGGCAAAGACGGCGTCATCACGATTGAAGAATCAAAAACTTTCGGCCTGCAGAAAGAAATTGTCAAAGGCTTGCAGTTTGACCGCGGCTACGTCTCTCCCTATATGATTACCAATCCCGAGCGGATGGAAGCGGAACTGGAAAACCCTTACATTTTAATTACCGACAAGAAGATTTCTTCTTTGCAGGAAATTCTGCCGGTTTTGGAAAAAGTGGCTCAGGCCGGCAAAAAGGAATTGGTCATTATTGCCGATGAAATCGAAGGAGACGCTTTGGCCACTTTGCTGGTAAACAAACTGCGGGGCATTTTCAACGCTTTGGCCATTAAGGCTCCGGGGTTTGGCGACAGGAAAAAAGAAACATTGGAAGATATTGCCGTTGTCACCGGCGGCAGGCTGATTTCTGAAGAAATCGGTTTGAAGCTGGATAAAATTGAATTGGATATGCTGGGCCAGGCGAGAAAAGTGGTTTCGACCAAGGAAAACACCACTATTATTGAGGGCAAAGGCAATAAAGAAGATATTGAAGACAGAGTCAAGCAAATCAGGAACGAAATAAAATCTTCGACTTCCGATTTCGACAAAGAGAAACTGGAGGAAAGATTGGCCAAGTTGGCCGGCGGGGTGGCCGTCATAAAAGTTGGAGCGGCGACCGAAGTTGAACAAAAATGCCGCCAGCATAAGACCGAAGACGCTTTATCGGCTACCAGAGCCGCGGTGGAAGAAGGCGTTGTACCCGGTGGCGGAGTGGCTTTACTCAGAGCCATCAAGGTTTTGGAAAACTTCGAAATTACCGGAGAAGAAAAAATCGGCATCAATATTTTGAAGAGAGCGTTGGAAGAGCCTATCCGCCAGATTGCCCAAAACGCCGGCAAGGACGGGGCGGTGGTGGCTGCCGAAGTTTTGAAATCAGAGGGCAGCTTCGGTTACAACGCCGCCACCGATACGTTTGAAGACTTAATGGCAGTTGGCATTGTTGACCCGACCAAGGTTGTGAGGTCCGCTTTGGAAAATGCGGTGTCGGCGGCCTCCATGCTTTTGACGACCGAATGCGTGGTTTCAGAATTGCCCAAAGAAGAAAAAGAGAATCCCGGCATGCCGTCCATGAACATGGGTTATTAGACTAGATTTTCTTAACGAAGATTGATTGAGGTCCGACCTCCCGCGGGAGGTCGGACCTCTTTAATCAGTTGCCAAAAATCATAAAATGGGATATAATTTTAGATAGTTATGCAGACTAAAATCAGTTTCCTTTTATTAGGATTTTTCATCTTGGTTATTGGGACTGGCTATCTTTTCAGTTATGTTTATGGCAACTCAAATATTCT
>CAYZHR010000085.1:0-2747 GCA_964477885.1 uncultured Candidatus Saccharibacteria bacterium | reverse complement strand
GAATTGCGGTTGACGAACGCGGTCAAGTTATTTTTGCGAATGATTTTGATTTTTCCAGTGTCAAAAGGTTTTATATGGTTGAAAATTCGCCGAGTCAACCGGTTCGAGCTTTCCACGGTCATCTTAAAGAAGAAAAATACGTGTTGCCTGTCTCAGGTTCAGCGCTGGTAGCAGTGGTAAAAATAGATAACCCTCAACAACCGAGTAAAACCGCTCAAGTTCAAAGATTTATTCTTTCGGCAAAGAAACCGGTAGTTCTTCATATTCCCGGCGGTTATGCCAATGGTTTTAAATCACTTGAAAGTGAAACCAAACTGATATTTTTTTCAACCGCTACTTTAGAGGAATCAAAAGCAGACGATTACCGCTTTCCTGAAGATTATTGGGGTAAAGAAATTTGGGAAATACAAAATAATTAATTTTTTTATGCGTAAGAAAATTTTGCTTTTAGGGGCTACCGGAATGTTAGGCAGCGCTGTCTATGATGTTTTAAAAGATAAATATGACTTGATTCTTACTGTCCGTGATTTGAAAAAGATTGAACTTCTGGAGAAAGCGTACGCTGGCGTAAAAAATCATAGAGTTTTAGAATTTGATGCCACTAAAATTTATGAAGATTTTGTAAACAAGAAAGGTTATCCCGGCGAGTATTTTACTAAATTTATTAACGAAATTGGAGAAACCGACTATGCGATTAACGCTATCGGCATCACTATACCTTTTGCGGCCGAGAATCAGGCGCTTACCTTTTTTATTAACAGCGCCTTGCCTCATATTTTAGCCCGGGAATTCGGCGAAAAATTGATTCATATAACAACTGATTGTGTTTATAACGGCAAAGAAGGTTTTCCTTATGATGAAAATTCGCCGAAAACGCCGGTAGATATCTACGGTTTGTCAAAAAGCTTGGGCGAGCCGACTAATTGTTTGACCATCAGAACGTCAATTATCGGCAGAGAGTTGGAGGGATTTACCGGATTCTTGGAATGGTTTTTACAGCAGGAAGGCAAGGAAATAAACGGTTTCGCCGAACATTATTGGAACGGCGTCACAACCAAGCAATTTGGAAAAATCTGCGACTGGCTAATAAGTGACAAGGAAGCATATCCTAAAACCGGCATCTACCATATATTTTCCAGCATTGTTTCTAAATACGAAATGCTTTTAAAATTCAAAGAAAAATTTGGGATTAACTGCGTTATTAAAGAAGACCGCGAAAATAAACTAAACAGAACGCTCGCGACCGTCAAAGATTTAAATTCTAAATTAAAAATTCCTTCATTTGAAGAAATGTTAGCCGAAGTTTAATTTTACATCATGAAAGGTTTTAAATTAGTTACTCTCCTTGGTATTCGTCCGGATTATATCCGGATGTTTAAGCTTATTAAATTACTTGATAAAGGGCAAGATAAGCATAATTACGAGCATATTTTAGTCCATTCCGGCCAGCATTATGACCCCGAGCTTTATGGAACTTTTTTAAAAGAATTTGATATCCGCGAGCCGGATATTAATTTGGGAGTGGGAGCTGATTTGAAAGAACGCGGCCTTTCTGGTCCGGCAGCGCTTTTGTCGCTTCTTATTGAACGCGTGGCTGATTTGGTGGAAAAAGTAAAACCCGATGCGGTAATGTATATGGGCGACAATCACACTTCTTTGACTTCAATAATGGTGTCTCGTTTGGGTGTGCCGATAATTCATTTGGAAGCCGGCGGCCGGAGTTTTGACTGGCGGCTGCCCGAAGAAAAAATCCGCATTGTCACAGACCATCTTTCCGATGTTCTATACTGCTATCTACAACGATATAAAAACATTTTATTAACCGAGGGAGTTGATGATTTCCGCATCAAAGTAATCGGAAATATTATCGTTGACTCGGTTCGCGACTACGAAGCAAAAGCGGACGCCAGCAAAATTTTGGCTGAATCGGGATTAAAAGAGAAACAATTTATTTTGGTAACGCTACACCGCGAAGAGAACATCGTCACCAAAGAAATTTTGGAAAATAAACTGGCGGATATTTTAAAATTCGCCAAAGAGAAAAATTTACCGATTCTTTTTCCGGTAATGCCACGGACAGTCGCTATGGCTGAGAAATACAACCTCGGGCACCTCTTAAACGACTCACAATTTATAAAAACAAAACCTTTGGGATTTTTTGACTTCTTGAAAGCGGAAAAAACCGCCCGCTTAATCGTTTCCGACAGCGGCACGGTTCAAGAAGAAGCTCTTATTCTCGGCACGCCCTGCGTGGTCGCTCGACGTTCCACTGAACGTCCGGAAACAATCTGGGCCGGCGCTACCATTCTTGAAGGTTTTGAAGGAGAAAATACGCTTTACAATAAAATGGCGGAGGCGTGGAATATGAAAACCGATTGGGATAGAAATGTTTTAAACCCCGAAGCCGGCAGCCCAAGCGAGCGTGTTTTTAACGATTTGATTGAAAAGATTAAAAGTGATTACTTCAAAAATTCAAGAAGTTTTGAAGCGCTAAAAAATAAAGAATTTGTCAGAAGAGCATACGGATTGTGAAGTATTAAGGCCCGGCATTGACTCATACTCAAGATAGAGTATGATTATACTCAAATTGAGCGTATGTTAAATCTGATTACAAAATCCAGAATAAGGCAGAAAGTCCTTTAATTAATAATCCGAATCAAGGTGCCCGACGAGTTTTGGGCGCTTACTTATCAGTCCTTGGTTGTGGCATAATAAAAACATATGAATATGGATATACAAAACATACA
>CAYZHR010000084.1:0-2793 GCA_964477885.1 uncultured Candidatus Saccharibacteria bacterium | reverse complement strand
CGAGCTTAAGCTCGATCTCTTCGGTCCTGCCCAGCGCCCTTGAGGAAGAACGAGGACACAATCCTCCCCTGGGCCTGCTTTATATTGCCAGTTTCTTGAAGAAAAAGTTGGAAAACTGCGACATCCGGGTGATTGACGGACCGACTGAAAATTTGAATTATTCTCAATTGAAGGAAAGAATAAAAGAATTTAATCCCGAAATTATCGGATTGACGGCGATGTCTTTCACCGTGATTGACGCTTTGGAGACAGCCAAACTGGCTAAAGCAATCAACCCTCAAGTCAAAATAGTCATGGGAGGACCCCACGTCCATATTTTCGGCAAAGAAACCTTGGATTTGGGTAATGCCGATTTCGTCATTCTGGGCGAAGGAGAAAAGACTTTTTATCAGCTGGCAAAAAACATTGAAGACGAAGAAAAACTGAAGGAAGTCCCCGGCCTCGTCTTTTACGACCAAGAGCACAATCTGATACACACCGGGCCCGCCCAATTCATTGAAAACCTGGATGAGTTGCCTTTTCCGGCTAGAGATCTGATTGACAACAAAAAATACTACTCGGTCTTGGGAACGAGCAACCTCGTTACCACCATGATTACTTCCCGGGGCTGCCCTTACCGTTGTCTTTTCTGCGACCGGCCCCATTTGGGAAAAATGTTCCGAGCCCGCTCGCCCAAAAATGTGGTTGACGAAATGGAACAATGTTTGAATAACTACGGCATAAAAGAGTTTTTGATTTACGACGACACCTTTACCGTTGACCGGCGAAGAGTAATCGATATCTGTCAAGAAATAGAAAAAAGAAAACTGAATATTGTTTGGGATATCAGGGCCAGAGTGGATACGATTGATAAAGAATTGCTGGCAATCATGAAAAAGGCGGGCTGCGAAAGAATCCATTACGGGGTGGAATCGGGCACCCAGAAAATTCTTGACGTTTTGAGAAAAGGCATAACTTTACAGCAGGTGGAAAAAGCTTTCAAACTGACCAAAAAAGCCGGCATCCAAACCCTGGGGTACTTTATGATCGGCAATCCGACCGAAACCAAAAAAGATATTCTGCAAACCATCAAGTTCGCCAAGAAAATAAACCCGGACTACGTCCACATTACCGTCACTATGCCTTTTCCCGCCACCGACCTTTATTTCCTGGCTCTGCAGAAAGGAATCATCAAGAAAGACGTCTGGCTGGAATTTGCCAAAAATCCTTCTTTAGATTTTGTCCCGCCGATTTGGCAAGAAAACCTGACCAAAGAAGAACTGCACGATTTAATCAAAAAGGCTTACCAAGAATTCTATTTCAGGCCCGCTTACTTACTTAAAAGGATATTCGCTTTGCGGTCTTTGGGCGAACTCAAAAGAAAAGCCAAAGCCGGCTTGAAAGTCTTCAAAATCTAATTATAATTATCATCTATTCTAATGGTATAATCAAAAACATATAAAATACACATATGTTGATTTTATCTGATTTGTAAAATAAATCTCGAAAATGGAAAAAAAATGAAATCGGTCAAGAAAATTAAAACAAAATATTATACTAAGAAAATTCTTAAATATTTATTATTGACGGGGGCGGTTTATATTGCTGCCTCCTCTCCCTATTTTTCTCTTTATTTAACCAAAAAAGTTTTTGGAGCGAAAGGGAAAGTACCCCCAAGAAAAATAAGCAGCACTTTTTATTATTTAAGAAATAAAGGTTTGCTTGAATTAAAAAAAGAGGGACACGATGTTCGCATTAGTTTGACGGCCGAAGGAAAAAAACGGGCGGGAAAATACCAAATCGATGAACTGAAAATAGAAAAGCCGAAAAAATGGGATGGTAAATGGAGAGTTATAATATTTGATATCCCCAATTCCAAAAATATTATTAGAAATATATTTAGAAGAAAATTAAAGGAATTTAACTTTTATCCATTGCAAAAAAGTATCTGGGCATACCCTTACCCCTGTAAAGAAGAAGTGGGTTTCATACGGAAATTTCTCGGGGCTAGCGAAAAAGAAATTCAAGTTTTAGAAGTAAGTAAAATGGAAAAAGATAATTTTTTAAGGAAAATCTTCAAGATATAAAAAACGCACTAGTTATATGAATTGAACATATGTTTAATTAGTTAGATGTAAATTGTTGTTTTAAGCCAACGATTTTGTCAATAATAATTGCCAATAATAAGGAAAATGTTATAAAAAGATTATTAATGAGAAATTTTCTTTTCAGAAAAATAAAATCCAGCCGAGAAGACAGAAGTAATCCCCTCTTTTTTTCTTTAGCCAGCCAAACCAGAATACCGTATTTGTGGGACGCCGTCTCGACCAAAGAGCGGGCTTTGGATGTGGGCTGCGGCATTGGTTTTTTCAGCAATATTATGATTCAAAAATTCTCTCGCGTTACGGCGATTGACCCTGACAAAAAATCAATTGAAAAAGCCAAAATTCTCTATCCGGCAGCCAATATTGAATTTATCCAGGCATCGGCCGAGCAAATACCGTTGCCGGCCGACTCGTTTGATTTTTTGCTGTGTTCCGAGGTTTTAGAACACGTCGATGACTTAAAAAAGACTCTACAGGAAATAAAAAGGGTCGGCAAAGCAGACAGCAGATTTTTCATCACCGTTCCATCAGCTGATGGAATTTTTAAGAACTTCTTCTTGGCCATCGGCCACCGCGATGCCAACCTCTACGAACAACATAAAAGACCGCCTTTTACCAAAAAAAATATTACCAAATTACTACTTGATAATAATTTTCAAATCGAAAAGATTTATTATTCAAAAATCTTCTTGGCAGAAATATTCATGGG
>CAYZHR010000083.1:0-2841 GCA_964477885.1 uncultured Candidatus Saccharibacteria bacterium | reverse complement strand
TATCCGAATTCTACGAATATTCGTATCATTCGGATACGAATTCGGAACATTCGGATTATATTTATATTTCAGAATTACATTTTTTGCAAAAACGGTATTTTCTGTTTTCAATAATCTTAGTCCCAACCCTGGTTGGCTTGCCGCATTTGGGACAGATCAATTTAATATTGGAGATAGAAATGCGGCTAGGACTTTCCACCACTTGCCCCTTTTCTCCTGATTTCTTGGGTTTGACGTGTTTTTTCCTGATATTGGCTCCCTCAACCACCACTCTTCCTTCTTTGGGAAAAACATCCAAAACCTTGCCGCGCTTGCCGCGGTCTTTGCCGGAAATTATTAAAACTTGGTCGCCTTTTTTTATCTTCATATAACGAATTTTTTAGAATAAAAAATGAAGTTGGAAATGAAAAATTTATTTTTCATTGACTACTTAAACTAACTCTTCCGCCAAGCCGGCTATTTTATCAAAACCTTTCTCTTTCAGTTCTTTAGCCACCGGGCCGAAAATCCGTCCGCCCTTGGGCTCTTTTGTCTTTGCTTCTAAAATAATACAGGTATTGTCGTCAAACCGAATATACGAACCGTCGGCTCGCGGAAAAGCTTTTTTCTGACGGATGATGACAGCTCTGACCACATCGTGCTTTTTGACGATTTTTCTCGGTTCGGCTTTCTTGACCGCTCCGACAATAATATCGCCAATCTGAGAATAGCGGCGGCGCGTACCGCCCAAAATCTGGATGCACTGCAAAATTTTCGCTCCAGTATTGTCGGCTACTTTTAACATAGTTCTGGTTTGAATCATGTAACGAAGACTTTTTTGACAACTTGCCAGCGCTTATCCCGGGAAATGGGCCGGCATTCCTCGATAGTCACCTTTTCTCCAACCTTGAATTCTCCTTCCGGGGCGTGGGCTTTATAATTTTTGTGGACCTTAAACCTTTTGCGGTATTTGGAATGCTCTTTAATTCTTTCAACCCGAACAACGATGGTCTTTGACATCTTATTTGAAACGATGGTTCCGGTTAATCTTCTTTTAGGCATGTAAGTATCCGGGCAATATCTTTTTTAATCTTTCTAATTTCCCTGACGTTTTTGACTTTGCCCGAAGCCAAATCGAACTTTAATTGTCTCAGCCTTTCCTTGTCATCCTGCAAAAGTTTCTTCAGCTCAACCTTGGGTTTTTGCCGTAATTCCTGTATTTTCATAGGACACATCTAACGTTTAACAAATTTAGTCTTAATTGGCAACTTGTCGCCGGCCTGACTGAAAGCTTCTCGGGCTATCTCCTCGCTTACTCCTTCAAGCTCAAAAAGTATTCTGCCCGGCTTAACGGGAAAAGCATAGTGATCCACCGAGCCTTTGCCCCCGCCCATGGGCACTTCGGTCCCTTTCTTGGTAATGGGCTTGTCGGGAAAAATCCTGATCCAAAATTTGCCGCCTTTTTTGAGATATCTGATGACGGTGCGCCTGGCGGCCTCAATCTGTCTGGCGCTAACCCGGGCGTGCTCCAGCGCTTTTAATCCAAAACTGCCGAAAGCCAGCTCCGAACCCCGCGCGTCAATTCCCTGCCCTCTGCGGCGGCCTTTATGCCATTTTCTGTGTTTTACTTTTTTAGGCATTAACATAAGAAATATATAATCCGAATGTTACGAATAAATATCCGAATTCTACAAATGATTACGATTGATTTAATATTCTTTTTGGTTGAAGCGTTTTCCGCCTGAAATTAATTAGTATTCCTAACTCTTTCTTGGCAGAGATCAAATATCTTTTCAGCTGATAATAGTCATCTTTCGTTATCATATTTTTGGCTTTTATTTCAAGAATTATTTTACTGTCAATAATGAAATCAGTAATGTTGCGCCGATTCTCCTCACCCTCAAAAGATACTGGTAATGCGCTTTCTCTTGTATAACTAAGATTATTTGCTTTTAATAAATTTTCTAAGGCGTCGCCATATTGCGCCTCGCTTAAGAATGGCCCCAAATCATTATGTACCTTAAAACATAAACCATTTACGAAATAAGACAAATCTGGATGCAAAACCTTATCTCTTTTCCGGATTATAGGCATAGGTATAATTCGAATACTACGAATGGGTATCCGAATGTTACGAATGCTAAAATTGTACTCCCAGGTCTTTGCATATTTATAATTTTTTAACAAGGGTTGCTACGTCAAACCATTGCCCAGTATCTTTGCTTTTCATTTTTTTAACCTTCTTAACCTCGAAACCCATTTTCTGATAAAATGCTCGGGTTTTTTCGTATGGCTTGTATTTGGTTGATTCAGCCACTGTCCCCACCCACAGTTCTTTTACTTCCATTGACTTTAATTCCTCTTTTAATCTTTCTATCAATTTGGTTCCGATACCTTTGCCGTGATATCTTGGGTCTACTCCGATCCAACTTATTTTTACATAACCCTAATTTATCTTATTTTAAAGTATTCGCATCATTCGGATAAAAATTCGTAGAATTCGGATTATATTCAGAACCTTTCTCCTTTGTAAATCCAAACTTTTATCCCCAATATTCCCTGAGGAATTAAAGCTTCGACTTGAGCGTAATCGATGACAGCTCTTATGGTCTGCCGGGGCAGTCTGCCTTTTTTCAGCCACTCTCTCCGGGCGATGTCATTTCCCCCCAGCCTTCCCGAAACCTCAATCCTTGCTCCCTTAGCCTCTTTGTTCGCCATGATTTTTTCCAAAGCCTGCTTGATGACTCGGCGGTGAGGCATCCTCCTCTCAAGTTGCTGGGCGACCCACTGGCCCGCCAGACTGGCCGACAGCCAAGGATTCCTTATTTCTCTGATTTCAATTTTTATTTCTCTTTTTTCTCC
>CAYZHR010000082.1:0-2850 GCA_964477885.1 uncultured Candidatus Saccharibacteria bacterium | reverse complement strand
TGATTTTCTTCCTGGAGTTCAAAGCCAGAACCAAACTAAGTATTAAAACAAGGGCACCCAGGGAACAAACGTTAAACCCGTCCAAAGTCCCCAAGACAATCGCCATAACGGGAAAAGAAAAACGGCTCAGCTGTATCTCCCCCAGAAAAGGGATTTTGAGGTTTTTTTCTATAATTGAGGTGTGGGTGAGCGAAAGTTCTTTGTCGTCGGGCTTGAAACATTGTTCCAGGCAATTTTCAATTTCCTCGGCAACTTTATCGTCAAATCCGACAAAATATTTGACAGGAGTGAAAGTGACGGGCACCAATCCTTGGAGGGCGGCGGGAACTCCATATTTTTCATAAAAATCTTTTAAAATTTTCTGGCTGTCCTGGCTATTAATGACGTCGTATCGGTTTATTTTAATTTCCGGATGCCTCAACTCCAATTCTTTCAAAAATTCTTTTTCTTTGGCGCAATGGGGACAGGTCGGGCTGTAAAAAAAATCAACCTCAATTTTTCTTGCCCCGTTAGAAATATCATTTCTAATGGGGTCTTGAGCCAAAACAAAATCAAAAACACCCAATGTTAAACCTAAAAGAAAAATGGCGAAAATCCATTTTCTCATAATTCAAATTTTTATTCAGTTAATTCTTCTACTTCTTTTCTGCCTTTTTCCGTTTCTTTGACTTGCTCCGCATCGGTTTCCGCCGCCATCTGTTCATAGAAACTAACGGCATCTAATTCGGCAATCATGCCGGCTCTTAGGATTTCTTTATCCAAATCCTCTTTTTTAACTTTTTCCAGATTGATTGGCAATTGCGACAACATAATTTTTGAAATAGTTTGATATCGACCTTTTCGACCATAATTTATCTTAGCAAAAAACCGCCTTGATTGAAAGACGGCTGATATTTTGGTTTGTTAAAATTCGGCTTCGATAATTTCTCGGTAGGATTTTCCGATAAAATTCTCCAATCTCTGCTCAATTACGTCTAATTCTTTGCCCCCTTCAACATTCTTGGCTGAAATACGGGCTTGGCTTTTGTTTTTAAAAAACAAATCGAGCCTGTCATCGACTCGATTAAAACTCTCTAAGAGGCAAAAGTCCGGATCGATTATCCCCTCGTCACCGTAATACTCGGATGTGCGGGGAACCTTGTCTTGTTTTAAGTTTTTGCTCTCTTTGATGGTCATGGAGCAAGACACTTTTAATCATCTTTTTTCTCTTCCGGTGGCTTTTTACCGAATCTCTCGAAAGCCCGCAAAATCTCCAAGGGCACGGCAAAAACAATGGTGTTTGACTGGTCGGAACTGATGTCGTTGATCGACTGCAGAGTCCTTAAGTGCAAGGCACCCTTGGCTCCGGACAGAGTCTCGGCGGCCTTGGCCATGTTGCTGGCGGCAATCACCTCTCCCTCGGCCTTGATGATAATCGCCCTCTTTTCTCTCTCGGCTTCGGCCTGTTTGCCGATGACTCTTTTCATTTCTTCGGGCAGGGTGATGTCTTTTAATTCAACGTTGTTCACTTTAATCCCCCAAGGATCGGTGGCCTTATCGATAATAGTTCTGATTTGTTCAGAAACTCTGTCTCTTTGAGAGAGCAACTCGTCCAAATCCACCTGTCCCACGGCATTCCTCATGGTGGTTTGAGCCAGCTGGGAAATGGCGTAATAAAAGTTTTCCACTTCCAGAATGGCTTTGTTGGCATCCTGCACCCTATAGTAGATGACGGCGTTGACGCTGACGGAAATGTTGTCTTTGGTAATGGCCTCCTGATTGGGCACGTCAACCGCTTTGACCCTCAAGTCCACTTTCTTATAGAAATAGAATATCGGCCAAACCAACCTCCACCCCGGCTCCATCAAACCGACGTACTTTCCCAACCTGAACTTGACTCCCTTCTGGTACTGGTTGACCTGCTTGATGGAAATCAGGACAATGAAGAAAAATATCCCTAAAATTATGTAAATGGCTGCCATACTCCCATTCTACCACATTGACTTTTTGCCAGCAACTGCTACAATGTCTTTAGACTAGAGTAGTCGTAAAAGGTCGTTTAATTCAACTAATCACATTCATGGTCTTCAAAAAATTCGACGATGACCGACCGAAGAGAGATTTTGCTCCTCGGCCGATGATTCAAGGAAACTGGAAATGTTCCGAATGCGGCGTTGAAATAACCGAATTGCCGTTTGAACCGGCCCAAGACAGGCCGATTTACTGCAAAGAATGCTGGAGAAAAAAAAGAGACGAACGATTCAATCGTTAATCCGTGAAACGAGAAAAACTCCGCCGATACCGGCGGAGTTTTTGTTGGCGATTTTTCCCGTTAACTATCCTTTTTTGATTTTTATGGCTTTGCCGTTAATTAAAGCTTCGGTGATTTTTTTATAAGCCGAAGAAAGAATTCTCTGGAAAGTGCTTTGGGAAGTATTCATCTTTTTAGCCGCTTCTTCCTGTTCTAAATCTTTTATATTTCTCAATCTCAAAGCCTCCACTTCTTCGGTGGTCAACTCAACCACTTCTAAAAATCTCATCGGCACTCCTTGAGGTTTGAAATAAGTTACGTTTGGATTAAATCTGATTCTTCGGCAGAGTCGTGGTCTGACCATATTTAATTATTTTAACCTAATCCTTCAGTTCGGCAAGCCTGGTTTTGACAGCCGCCAATTCCTCTTCCAGAGATTTGGCTTCTTCTTTCAGAGATTCCTTTTCTTCCTTTTCGGTTACTTGAGAACCGAATCTCCAGAATCTGCCGAATCCGCGACCGAACCCCCTTCTAGATCCTATTCCGCAAGGACCCAACCCCCAGCCCGTGCCGGGGCCCGAGCCCCCAGGACCTGTTTCGTTAAATCTTGGCATAGTTTT
>CAYZHR010000081.1:0-2891 GCA_964477885.1 uncultured Candidatus Saccharibacteria bacterium | reverse complement strand
ACTCAAGAGTTGGGAAGAGTGCCGGCAAGACGAGAAATAAAAGAAAGCGATTCGTGCAGGAAATTTTTCGGGTCATGGAATAATGCCATTATTGCTGCTGATCTTCGGCCAAATCGCTCGCACAGCCAACGGATGTATAAACGAACAAATACTAAAGCACCGGATGGACACCTCTGTGATTCCGTTTCTGAGCTTTTAATTGATAACTGGCTCGCTAAAAATAATATACCTCACAAACGAGATGCCTCTTATCCAAATACGCATCATAAAGCAGATTGGGCGATACCAATTGAAAACCAGAAAATATTTGTTGAATATTTTGGGCTTGCTAATGATAGTCCTCGATATGACCGATCTATAAAAGAAAAAAGGAAACTTTGTCGTAAAAATAAAATTTCTTTAATAGCAATTTATCCTCAAGATCTCTATCCTAAGGAATTTTTAGAAGAGAACTTAAAAAATAAGTTTAAGAAATTTCTTACCGCTTAACTTGTCAGGGCGGAGAGATTTGCACTCTCGATTCCCGGTTCCCGAAACCGGTGTCTTAGCTGCTAGACCACGCCCTGTTTCGTGTGCAACCTACGTCACCCAATATTTTTTCTTGGTCATCTCATCGCGTTTTGTCGCTATTTTTTCTTGTTCCTTTTTGGCCATTTCAGCTTGTTTTTTAAGATTTCCGTCACCTAATTCGCCTAATTTTTTAACTTCTCGCTCTAAAAACTTTTTTTCATTATTTTTAGGATCGTTCAATACGTATCCCAATAAAACATCCAGAATATAGCCAATTTTAGGCCCAGGCTTTACATTTAATAAAGACATGATGTCATTACCTGTCACTTTTAGCATCTTGGCTGAAATTGGATCTTGCGATGCTTTTTCAATGACATATTTCAAATGTCGCAATTTATAAGGTTCGGCTTTGGGCACGCCCGAGCCAATGCGGTCAGCCATTCTCACTTGCAAGAGATCTTCCATATTTTCCGGCCCCACCTGCCTGACCAGCCTTCTGACCGAGGAAGCGGTTACTTCATCGACATTATAGTAAAATAAATGGTACCTGACCAGCTTTGTCACCTTTTCAATGGTCTTTTTGGGAAACTTTAACCGGTTTAAGATTTGGGCCGTCATCTTGGCCCCCACCACCTCGTGACCATAAAATGTGGCGCTCTCGCCCTGGCCACACTTGGTCCGGGGCTTAGCAATGTCGTGCAAAAGACTGGCCAGTCTGACGTGCTCTTTAAAGCTCTTCTGGGCTGCGTATTTTAAAGAGAGAACGGAGTGCTCGTAGCACTCGTAAATGTGGTGCTTATTTTGAGCGACTTTATAGCCTTCTTCCAGCTCGGGAATAATGTATTTCAATAAACCGAGCTCCCTTAAAAGTTCGATTCCTTGAGCCGCTCCTTCTGACATAATAATCTTCATCAGCTCATCCCTGATTCTTTCTTTAGAAATAGCCTGCAGCCAAGCACTATTTGCTTTTATTGCCTTCGCTGTTTTCTCTTCTATCTGCCAGTTGTCGCCCAGGGTGACCGCAAACCTCACTGCCCTCATCATCCTCAAGGCGTCCTCGTTGAACCTTTCTTCCGGCTTGCCCACTGCCCGGATAATCTTCGCTTTCAAGTCTTTCTGTCCGCCAAAGGGGTCAACTGTCTTGTTGATCTCCGACATCAACAAGTCAAAGGCGATGGCGTTGATGGTGAAATCCCGCCTGGCCAAATCTTCTTCGATACTTTTGGCAAATCTGACTTCGTCAGGATGGCGCTTGTCAGTGTATTTGGCCTCGGAACGGAAAGTGGTGATTTCGACTTCTTTCAGTTTCGGATTTCTGCTTGCGGTCCGCACCGTCACTGTCAAAAACTTGTTTTTATAAAAACTTCGAGGAAAGATCTTTTGAATTTCTTTGGGCTTGGCACAAGTCGCCACATCCCAATCTTGAGTCTCCACATCTCTCCCGCCTTCGCTTTCGCTTCGGCGGGCAAGTAAAAAATCGCGCACGCAGCCGCCCACGACATAAGCTTCAAATCCTTTTTTTCGAGTTTATTAATGACAATTTTTACTTCTTTGGGGATTTCCATAAAATATAATCCGAATGATACGAATTTTTATTCGAATGCTACGAATATATTGTAGCTGAAAATTTGATTTTTTTCAAATCTTAAGTATAATGAAAAACAGGCCCTCGTAGTGAAATGGATATCACGCGACGCTTCGGACGTCGAAGTCCGGGTTCAAATCCTGGCGAGGGCACCCCGTCAAAAATTCTTTGTTTGCCATGGAACAAAAAAATGTTAAAATAAAATTGATGAAGAAAATATTTTTAATAAGTTTATTTTTGCTCGTCTTTTCTTTAGTGCCACTCCAAACGCAAGCTGCTGGCTTAGTGCCTTGCGGTAATACTCCAGATGACCCCTGCACTTTTTGTGATTTTTTTGTCATGATTAACAATATTATTCAGTTTGTTATGACGAGAATTGTTCCGGTAGTTGCGGTTTTAATGCTGGTTATTGGTGGAGTGATGTTCTTTTTTGGCGGAGCCAAACCTGATATGTTAATACAGGCAAAAGGAATTATTACTTCGGTTGTTATTGGTTTAGTGATTATTTTCTGTGCCTGGGTGATTGTAAATACCGTTCTAACTAAAACTGGCATTGTTAAATCGCCGTCACTTCTAAACTGGTACAAAATTGAATGCCCAACTAAATAGTCCCGCCCCCATAGCTTAATTGGAAAAGCAGTTCCCTCTTAAGGAAAGGAGTCCAGGTCCGAGTCCTGGTGGGGGCACTGATAAAATTATGTTAACACTACAACAAAAATCAAAAATAATTGAGAAATACAAACGACATGAAGGAGATACCGGCTCTGAAGAAGTTCAGGTTGCTTTGCTTTCAGAA
>CAYZHR010000080.1:0-3085 GCA_964477885.1 uncultured Candidatus Saccharibacteria bacterium | reverse complement strand
AAGAAATGGAGATAAGTGAGAATTTAACCGAGGAAATCAACTTAATAAAAGAGCAGGTTTATCGTCTTTGATTTTTAACACCTCATATTAAAACCTTATCAACAGCTTTTTCCCCATTTAATTCATTAATAAATAAACTTAATTAAATAAAAAATTACTAAACCAATAACAATAATATGAAAGTTATAATATTAAAAGAAGGTTTAAATAACGGCTTAAGTATTACCGGAAGGTTGGCGGGCAGAAACTTAACCTTGCCGATTTTGAATAATATTTTAATTTCTACCGAAAAGAATTTTTTAAACCTTTCTTCAACCGACTTAGAATTGGGAATTAAATATTGGACTTTAACTAAAATTGAAAAAGAGGGAAAAATCACAGTTCCCGCCAAAACCCTCTCAAGTTTTATCAGCCTTCTACCTGAAAAGAAAATAACCCTAGAAGTAAAAAACCATATTCTTCATATTGATTGTGAAAACCAAAAAACCCAAATTAAGGGGCTGGATGCCGAAGAATATCCCATTATCCCCAAAATTGAAGACCAGGATTTCATCGAACTTAACACTTCTTTTTTGGCCGAAGGAATGCAGCAAGTGGTTGATTTCAGCTCTTTGAATCAAACCCGGCCGGAATTAGCCGGCGTTTATTTTAATTTCCAAAAAGACAAACTGCAGCTTACCACCACCGACAGTTTTCGTTTGGCCGAAAAAACTCTTTATTTCGAAAAAACAGCAGATAAGGAACGTTCTTTTATCCTCCCCCAAAAGACGGTTAGGGAGTTTATTAATATTTTAGCCGGCAAAAAAGGAAAAACAAAACTCTGTTTTTCGCCTAACCAGGTTTTGTTTGAATACCCTATGGCCGAAACGCCCCATCCGCAAATTCAAATCGTTTCCCGTCTGGTAGAGGGCGAATACCCGGATTACCAAACTATTATCCCCCAAAAATACGAGATCCAGATTGTTTTGCCCAGAGCAGAACTTTTAAACCAAATCAAAACTGCCAGTATTTTCAGCGGCAAAGGCAATGAGATTAAAGTTAGGGTAGACCCCAAAAAAGAAGGCATAGTTATTCTTTCTCAAAACCCTGAATTGGGGGAGAATGAAAGCTTCCTGGCCGGCAAAGCCAATTACGGCTCCTCGCCCCAGGAAATGGAAATTATTTTCAATTACCGGTTCTTAATCGACGGTCTGACCAATATAAAAAACCCCAAGGTACTGCTTGAGCTGAACGGAGAGGAGGGACCGGCGGTTCTCCGGCCCGAAGGCGACCAAAGCTACATTTACGTCGTCATGCCGATTAAAACTACTTAGACTGGAGCCAATTTTGGATGCCAGCTTCCCAGTTTTGGTATTGCGGATTAAGACTTGGTTGATTCTCGATGTGATAGAGGATGGAATGGGGATTTTCCCAATCAACTTCTCCTTTTAAGACCGGTACGTCTGTTTCCATTGGTTGCGGCTCGGTGAAAGGGCCGCTGGGATATTTTTCCAAAGCTTTTTCCATAAAACTGTGCCACATAGGACCGGCTAAAACTACGCCCGGTTTTTTATTTGAGGGGACATTGTTATTATTGCCAGCCCAGACCCCTACCGCCAAAGAGGGCGTGTAGCCGACCGTCCAAGCGTCCTTGTACCCCTGGGTGGTGCCGGTTTTGGCCGCTACCTGAAAATCAGGAAAGTACAAAGACGAGCGAAGCCCAAACATCGGAGATCGAGCCTCATTATCAGATAAAATGTCGTTCACCAAATCGCCAACCTGGGCCTCTAAAACCCTTTTCTGGTTTTTTTTGTTTTCTTCGATGATATTGCCCTGAGAATCCTCTATTCTCAAAATGGAAACAGGCGATACTTTTAAACCACGAGTCGCGAAAACGCCGTAAGCTGAAACCATATCCAATAATTTTACTTCTCCTCCTCCTAAAACCAAACTCAAACCGTACCAAGAGAGCGATTTGTCTAAAGTGCTGATGCCTAAGCTCTGAGCGAGAGAAATGGTGTCTTTGAGCCCGGCCAAATAAAGGACTTTGACCGAGGGCAGATTAATTGACTGCGCCAAAGCTTGGCGCAGGCTTACCGGGCCCCTAAACCCTTCGTCGTAATTTTTGGGATGATAGCAATCCAAGCCGTATTCGTCTTTCTCTTGGTCTGCGGTTGAGGTGCAGTTGGGATTAAATTCGGTCTTAACGTCCCACAAGACGGTTTCCGGGGTTAGGCCGCTGCGGAAGGCTTCAGCGTAAGCAAAAGGTTTGAAAGCTGAACCCGGTTGCCTTTCTCCCAAAGTCGCCACATTGAACCATGGGTCGAAGAGACAGCCGTCTGGAGTGCCTTCGCACCCTTGGGGATAAGAAGAGGTGGCGTACCAGTCGGCTGAGCCGACCATGGCCAAAATCTCTCCGGTTTGAGGGTTGAGGGCTACTAAAGCTGCGTTGTGGGTGTTGTAACCTTGGTTTTTTTCTGCGCCCTCCCTGATTATTTCTTCGGCCGTTGCCTGCAGTTCCCAGTCCAAGGTGGTGTAAACCTTGAGGCCCCTCTCTTGAAGGATATAATCCGAATATTTGCTTTCCAGATATTCCTTAACGTAAAGAACGAAATGAGGTGCTTTTATGGTTTGACCGGGTGGCGCAAAAACCAACTGCTCTTTCTTTGTCTTCTCGGCTTCCTCTTGGCTGATATAATTTTCTTCGGCCATACGGTTCAAAACATAATCTTTTCTGGCTAAAAGTTCGTCTTTATGAGAGCCGTAAGGAGAGAGGCGGCTGGGAGACCTGATTAACGAAGCCAAGAGGGCGGATTCGGGCAAAGAAAGGTCGGCCGCCGCTTTTTGGAAAAAAGCCTGGCTGGCCGCTTCTACCCCGTAGGCGTTGGAGCCGAAAGGCACCTGGTTAAGATAAAATCCCAAGATTTCTTCTTTAGAATAGCGCCTTTCCAGTTCCAAGGTTAAAATAATCTCCTTGGTTTTCCTTTGAGGAGTTTTTTCCAAGGTCAGGAAGCTCGACCTGATTAATTGCTGGGAGATGGTTGAGCCGCCGTAAATCGGCTCGCCGAGTTTTAAATTGCGCAGAACGGCCCGCAGTATTCCCTTT
>CAYZHR010000079.1:0-3222 GCA_964477885.1 uncultured Candidatus Saccharibacteria bacterium | reverse complement strand
AAAGTTTTCTGACAAGCGGAAATCTTTCCGGGTCGGGAATTATTTTGTGGTTCACTTTGTCGTTGAGGTAGCCGGTAATCGCCACTCCCGATTGTTCGCCCCGCCTGACTTTTTGCCGCAGGCCTCTTTTAACGTTTTCGGAAAGATTATCAATGTAGTATTTGCTTTGGCCGAAAGCAATATTCAACATAAACTTTCCTTGAGGCGTATTGTCAAACCAAAAAGTAGGGAATTTTAGCGATTGGATTTTGCCAGAATCAATCATGAAGATAATTCTGCCGCCATCAACCGAGTTTCTGGCCAGTCTGTCCGGATGCCACGCCAAAATTCCTTCGGCTTTACCTTGTTCAATTCGAGAAAGCATTTCGTTGAAAATCGGCCTGCCGGGCTCCTTAGCGGTTTGCGATTCAATGAAAGTTTGAACAATGTTTAATTGTTCTTTTTGAGCGAACTCTTTAAGTTCGGTAATCTGGGCTTCGATAGACAAAATCTGTCTATCCGGCTCATCGGTTGATTTGCGGGCGTAGAGAAAATAGTTAATCATATTTTCATTTGACAGATTATAATTTATATTCTATAATATAGATAGAAAGTAACTTAAAAATGAGGAGGATATATAATGAAAACTATAGGAGATTTGCCTAAAGAACTTGAAGAATTTATCGGAAAGCATGTAGTGATAAAGGCTAATAAAGTTCATAATATCTGTCACGAAGCCAAGGGTCATTGGAAAGATGGTTTTGCCGGCGGCGAGTGGGTGATTGATGTTCCTCTGTATTTTACGCACACCAAGGAACCCACGGTTTTCAGCGGAATACTGCGTGGAACAGTTGTAGAAGAATTCAGAAGGCGATACGAGTATATTTTGATAGATCCCGACGATAAAGAACTTCTGAAAGACGCTGCGACGAAAATAAACCCGGATCCCACGGAGATAAGAATTCCAGTAAACCACTCGCTGATAGAAATCACAGAAATCGAGATTCAAGTAAGCGAAACAGAAAAGAAAACCATCGGTATCAACTACATCTCTCTTTAACTTCTGCTCCTTACGCCTTCATTAAGCACCGAGAGTCAAATTAGAAAATGACTTTCGGTGCTTTTCATTTATTAAATTATAAATTTTTTTCGCCCGCAAGGCGAAAAATGTCTCGGAAATTTGCCCCCTTTCAGCGCCGAGCCGCGACTTGTCCGCCGAAGCCCGAAGGGCGTAGGAGGAAGCGGCGAGGCACAAAACGAAACGGAAAAACGAGAATATAGTACAGTGCTGGCTATCTTGAACAAAATCCGAACTTTTTCCCGCAAAAATCCGGACGCAGGCCGTAGAAGTCCGACTTCTACAAACTTCTTTGGCTCTCTTGAAGGTGAGCCAGCACATCCAATGCGCCGCGATCGCAGACTATTAAGTGGCAATTGCTAGTAAATTATACCCATGGCTTCCTTTACCAACTTCATTGTTTCTTTAGCCAGCTTTCTTTCTCGTTTACTTCCTTCGTATAAAATTTCTTTTACGAGTTTTGGCTGATGTTTAAATTTTTCTCTTCGTTCTCTTATTGGCGCGAGGAACTGATTCAACGCTCTAGCTAGTCTTTCTTTAACCTCTGTGTCAGAGACCTTACCTTTTCTATATAATTTCTTTAAATAATTAACTTCTCCCACATTTGGATTAAATGCGTCATGGTAAATGAATACGGGGTTCCCCTCAACCGTTCCGGGGATATTTACATGAATTCTCTTTGGATCTGTATACATTTTCATAACTTTTTTAACCACTGTTTTCTCATCATCGGAAAGATATATCGCATTATCTAACGATTTACTCATTTTAAAGTTACCATCTATACCCGGTAACCGAGGAACTCTGCCAATAATAGCTTTTGGGATTGGGAAAATATTTTTGTAGATCTTATTAAATTTTCTAGCTATTTTTCGGGTGAGTTCGATATGGGGCAATTGATCTTCTCCCACGGGCACAATTTGAGCTCGTGGCAATAAGATGTCTGCTACCTGACTGGCAGGATAGTTAAAAAAACCGAGTGCTATTTGTTTAGAATAAATCTGTTTCATCTCGGTTTTTAAGGTGGGATTTCGTTTTATCTCTGATAAGGGAGTAATCATTGATAAAAGCACATGAAGCTCTGCGTGTTCCGGAACATAACTTTGAATAACAAAAGTACATTTTTGCGGGTCTAAACCAACAGCAAGCCAATCAAGAGTTACCTCATATACAGATTTTCTAATTAATTCAATGCGATTAGAATAATCTCCAAGCGCCTGATAATCAGAGATTAAAAGGAAGCAATCGAATTCGTCTTGGAAATTTAACCAATTCTCTAACGCACCGACAAAATGACCTAAATGTAGTGGACCCGTTGGACGCATCCCCGACAAAAGTCTTTCTTTAGTTTTTGTGGCCTGATTGGTCATTTAATTTAGGGAAATAATTAGAAATGTGTTTCGCAATCGTAATGAAAGATTTAACATCTTTCTTATTTCTGAATTTTTCTTTATTCATCACGAGTTCAAACAATTTCCAATAAGAATCTAAAACCCATTGGGGAGAGTGTTCAAAAATTGATTTGTAATAATCATCGTCTTTTTGAAGTAATAACCTTTCTTCTTTTTCCGATCTAAACATTCTGGCTGTCCCCGAGATATTGGGAAGTGGCAAAAAAGCTAAAAAATTAGGCGACTTATATTTTTTTTCATATTTTGACTATCCCGAATAAAGTTCGATTTCCTAGCGGGGTACCGGAATAGTTTTCTCGAACTTTTCTAAAAATGTGAGGCGGATCGGTCTCTTGAACCGCGCTCAAGGTAGCTGTGTCTTTTGGTTAAAATTCGAACCTTTTTTCGGGAAAATCCCGACGCCGACTTTTGATTGCCCGCCGCCGCAGGCGGCGGGCAGAAATCCGCAGTCCTGCTTCGCAGGACAGGCTGGCGGGCAAAAATTCCCTTCCCCTAAAACCCCTTTCCTTTTTGCCTGCCTGTTTTGAAGCAAGCTGGGGAAATTCCGCGCTTTGCACGGAAAAAATTAAATTTGAGGTATGTCTTCTTCTAGCTTTCCTTCTTCATTATCTTCTTCCTTTTCAATATCTACTTCTTTCTTAATTTCTTCGAACTCATTCTCCACCGCCTTAAGTCGTTCTTTGCTAGCCTTAATAAGACCCACTGCCTCTTTAACTTTTTTCAAACCTTCTTCAATATCAATATCTTCCTGGC
>CAYZHR010000078.1:0-3275 GCA_964477885.1 uncultured Candidatus Saccharibacteria bacterium | reverse complement strand
AAGAATGTCAATTAGTAGTGGATGAAATAAAATCTATGGGCGGCGAAGCAGTCGCGTTCAAATTGGATGTCTCAAATGCGGCTGAGGTTGATGCAGTTTTTGACGCAGTTGTTAAACAATTTGGGAAATTGGATATTTTAGTGAACAATGCGGGAATTTTTGCTCCCAAGCCGGCATTGGAACTTACCGAAGAAGATTGGGATAAAACCATAGATATTAATTTGAAAGGCGAATTTTTGTGCGCCCAGAGAGCGGCGAAAGAAATGGCTAAAAATAACTGGGGTCGAATTATTAACATTGCGTCAGTTGCTTCAGGCGGCGTTGGCGTCGGTATTTCCGGCGGAGCGCATTATACAGCTTCAAAGGGTGGGATTATTGGAATGACGGAGACATTGGCAGATGAATGGGCGCCGATGGGAATCAATGTTAATGCTATCGGCCCGGGCGCTATTGATACGCCGATGGTTTCTGCCGATCAAATTCCGGAAGAAGCAATGAAAGCGATGTTAGCCGGTGTTCCGCTTAAAAGAATCGGCAAGCCGGAAGAGGTCTCGGCCATGGTTGTTTTTCTAGCCTCGGAAGAAGCCAGTTATGTTACCGGCGCCACGTTTTATGTTGATGGCGGCTGGTTAGCGGCTTAAAAAATTATTAATTAATCTAAAAATATGGAAGATTTTAATAGACCAGAAGTTAAAAATAGCATGGTGGAAATTTTTGTTAATTTCTTTTCTTTTCTTTTGCTTGGGATTATTGCCACCGCTGTTGGTTTTCTTTATTTTCAAGTGATAAATAAATATTTTCCGGACGTTCTATCGGGGACCTATAGCAATTCGGTTAAGGGTGGTTTTAGCGCTTCCATAATTAATTATTCAATCGCCGCTCTTATAGTGGGCTTTCCGATATATTTATGGACAGTTTGGTTTTGGTTTAGAGGTTTTAGTTCGTCAATTAGCGGAGCTGAAAAAGTTGAATCTAGATTGTCAAAATGGCTTACTTATATTGTTTTGCTTATCGCCTCGGGCATGATAATCGGCGATTTGATAACGGTTATTTATAATTTTCTTCAGGGCGAATACGGCGCGAGATTTTTGTTAAAAGCGCTGACTATTTTGATAATTGCCGGGTTGGTATTTGGTTTTTATTTTCTTGAAAGAAAGAAAATTCAATATAAAAAAGCGGTTCCTTCCAGATTTTTCTGGTTCTTCGGCGTTTTTTCCGGCGTGTTGGTTATTTCGGCGATTATTCTGGGTTTTGTGGTCGGTGGAACGCCGCATGAAACGCGGCTTAAGAAATTTGATTTGCAGCGAACAGCGGATTTACAGGAAATTTCTTCTTGCATTGGCAGTTTTTCCTATGATAACGAACGTTTGCCGAAAAGTTTGGACGAATTGAAAAATAATGCCCGGTACAATTGCGCTTTTCGGATTAGCGATCCGGAAACAAACAAGGATTATGAATACAGAACAGTTTCCAAAACCGAATTTGAACTTTGTGCTGAGTTTACTTCATCTAACCTTGATGAATTTCAAAATATTGATTACTATGGCAAATGGGAAAAGCATGATAAAGGGCGAATGTGCGAGAAGCAGACCGTGACCTTCGGAAAACAAGCCGTGCCGTCTGTTAAATAGTTGTGAAAATCAATTTAAAAAAAATAAAAAATTGGCAGTGGCCAAATTCCAATGTTATTCTTTTGGTTGTTTTAATTATTGTTTTAGTTGTTCATTATTTTAAAGTTTTTTCTTTTGATTTAGATAATTTCGTTCTGATATTGGTCGCTTTAATTGCAACGTTGCCGGTTGTTTGGAATGCAGTTAAGGCACTGAAAAAAAGACAAATTGGCATTGAACTTTTAGCGAGTATTGCTCTTATTTTTTCATTTCTTGCCAAAGAATACGCTTCGGCGGTCTTTATAAACTTAATGCTTACTTCGGCAAGAATACTGGGAGCATATACCGAGAATCGTTCGCGCCGGGCCATTCAAAATTTATTTAAATTGAAGCCCGAGAAAGCAAGAATCAGGGTTAATAATGAAGTGCTTGAGGTGGCGATTGATAAAATTAGGAAAGGCGACTTAGTGGTTGTGGAACTGGGAGATAGAATTCCTATTGACGGCAATGTGATGGAAGGCGAGGCTGAAGTTGACCAATCCTCGCTTACCGGTGAATCTTTGCCGGTTGATAAAAAAATCGGGGATCAAGTTTACAGTTCTACCGTTGTCATATCAGGCAATTTAATTGTTAAAGCGGAAAAAATAGGCGAAGAAACCACTTTAGAAAAAATAATACAATTAGTTGAAGAAGCGGCCCGGCATAAGCCGGGGATTACTACTTCGGTTGAAATTTTTACGAGCTGGTATGTGATTTTAATGCTTATTGGCTCCGGGATTTTATATTTTATTTCCCGGGATCTTTCTTTAGTTTTGGCCGTTGTTTTGGTTGTCTGCGCCGACGATATTGCCGTGGCCGTTCCGCTAGCTTTTATCGCTTCCATAGGCCACGCGGCCAAAAAGGGCGTCATTATTAAAGGCGGTGATTTTTTGGAAGGCATCAATAAAGCCAAGGTTTTAATAGTTGATAAGACCGGCACTTTGACCCGCGGCAAATTAAAAGTTGAAAACTTTTTCGTTTTTAATGACTGGAAATCTAATGATGTTTTACAGTTTGCTGGCGCAGCTTCGCTTTTATCATCCCATCCATCGGCAAAAGCAATTTTAAAATATGCTGAGGAAAATAATATTAAGCCGCAACAGTCGGATAATTTTGAAGAAAAAAGCGGCAAAGGCGCCGAAATAATGGTTAAAGGAAAAAAAATTGTGACCGGTAAAATGTCTTTTTTTGAAGAATTAGGAATCAAAATGTCGGATTATCAGAAACGCGACATAGAACGCGAAAAAGACAAAGGATTAAATACAACATTAATTGGTTATGATGGTTCTCTTATCGGTTTTTTTACACTGACGGATGAAATAAGGCCGAATGTTAAAAATATTCTTTCCGAATTGAAGGATCTGGGAATAGAGAAAATTATAATGCTGACCGGCGATAACGAAAAAATTGCCAAAAACATCGCGGAGAAGGTCGGTATAACCGAATATCATGCTAATCTGCTTCCCGAAGATAAATTAAAATATCTTAAAAAATATTTAAGTAAAAATTATAAAGTGATGGCAATCGGCGACGGGGTGAATGACGCGGCGCTTTTAAATGCGGCCGATATCAGCATTGCTATGGGCGGGATCGGGGCTGATGTCACCATTGAATCCGGCGATATTG
>CAYZHR010000077.1:0-3294 GCA_964477885.1 uncultured Candidatus Saccharibacteria bacterium | reverse complement strand
CTATTCCAATACCGCTTTGTCAGGCAACACCGTCTATTATTACCGAGTCAGAGCCTATAACTCAGTTGGCAATTCCAATTATTCCAACGAAATAAATAAAACAATACCGAGTTGTCTGGTTTCTGCTCCGACTTTGAATTTTGCCGTTAATCCCGCTTCAGTTTCTTCGGGTCAATTTTCAACTCTGACCTGGACTTCTTCCAATGCAACCGTTTGTACCGCTTCGGGCGCGTGGTCAGGAAGCAAAACAATCTCTGGCTCTCAAAGCGTTTTTCCAAATCAAACCTCTACTTATACACTGACCTGCACTGGTTCGGGAGGTTCTGTTGCTAAATCAGTAACCGTGGTAATTTCGACACCCATTTCAACTTTTATATCTTCAGATAGAATAGTTATGACCACCATGTTTTCTTGGTTCAGCTCGTCAGGGAACTTAGGTCAGTTAGGTCAGGTCGTCAGCTCTTGGCCGCCGCTTGAAGGTCGGGACAAATGGGACGGCAGCCCCGGTTTTTTTGAAAGACAGTTAAAGGACATTATGGATAGCAACATAGATATTATAATACTGCATCGACATTTTCAGTTTCTGAATCAGCGCAATAATTTGATAAGTGCCATCAAAAATCTTCTAAATCAAGGTTATGCGCCGCCGAAGATTGGTTTTATGTTGGATTTAGCTGTTGAAGGATACCGGTCTGATTTTCCACTTACATTTGATAATGATAGCAAGCGTCAAATTTTTTATGACACCATTAAAGATTTTTATCAAAATGTTTACACGATTTTAGGCGCTGATGCCGATAAGGTAATTGCCAGAGTTGATAATAAACCGGTGCTATTTTTTTGGGGCTGGGGCCAGAGAGCCAGCGCTCTTGATAGCAATCTTAAAACATTCATAAATAGTCACGCAGCAAATGATTTCGGCTTTCCGGGATTCTATTATGTAGTCAGTCCAGGTATTGCCAGTTTTCCTGCCGATGAAAAAACTTACCAATTTGGCGGCGGTAATTCAGCAATTGCCATCAATGGGTCTATTGCTGATATAAAGCCGGGTTTTTGGGAATCCAATTCCCGAGACTACTTTGTCCCTCGTAATGGAGGCAGCACTTATCAAAATGTTTGGTCGCAAGTTATTTCCCAAAGAACAACAACTAATCGCGTTTACATCGAATCCTGGAACGAATATACCGAGGGGAGCGGACTTTACGAAGCAAAACCGCTGTCTCATTCGGTTAATGACGGACATCCAATCCTCGAAGACGCAGTCACCTCTTATGCCACCTGTTATGGGGCTGCTAATGGTTGTCATATAAATCAACACAATGATTCTTGGGGTTCAAATCCAAGATTGTATATTGATATTACTTCTCAGAAAGCCGCTATCTGGAATGATGCCCCTGATTACAAAGCCACCCATATTTCAGATAATATTCCCACAACTATGCAGGCGGGCGAGAGAAGAACAGTAAGTCTAACATTTCGCAATGATGGCGATTTTGAATGGTCAGGCGCTAAAGATTATAAATTAGGCGTAGAAAGTCAGCCAGAATTTGTGGCTGGGCGCCGAGTCCTTATAGATGATACTAAAAATGAGATTCCAAAGTATAGGGGTATCTTCCGCGGCCGACTGATTACTTTTATTTTTGATTTGATTGCCCCAGCAACTGCTGGTAGTTATAGTGTGGAATTTCAGATGGTTAGAGAAAACATCGCTTGGATACCTGGAGAAATAATAAAAAATATTACAGTTACAGCGACCCAAGTAATTGCTCCAACCCTCAATTTTACCGCTAACCCTGTTTCAGTTTCTTCCGGTCAATTTTCAACTCTGACTTGGACATCTTCCAATGTTTCTTCCTGCGTCGCCTCAGGCGATTGGTCCGGAGCAAAAGCCACATCTTCCTCGGAAACAGTTTCTCCTGTTAAAAATTCCACATACACTTTAATCTGCAGCGGTCCTGGCGGAGTCGTTTCAAAGTCAGTAACAATCGCTTACGTTATTCCGGGTACAAATCAATGTCTCATTACCTCTGTTTCTAATGGCACTGTCGCTCCTTATCCTAATTGCGCAATTACCTGTAATAGTGGTTATGTTTTATCGGGAAATTCCTGTGTTGTTGCTGGTGGAGGCGGAGGCGGAGGAGGTGGCGGAGGTGGAGGTGGTGGACCTACTCCCACTCCAGGTCCGACCCCCGCTCCAAGTCCAATTCCAACCCCAATAGAACAACTTCAATCAGAAGTTCAATCTGTCCAACAATCCCTTCTAAATCTATTGTCTTTTATCAAATCCAATCCTAATAATTTAACTATTCCTTCTCGTTTGGCAACAATCAGCCAAACCGTCCAGAATCTTCTTGTCAAACTTCAACAGATCACGGGCGGGCCAACAACCATTTTCACCAGAAATCTTTTCTTAGGAGCTCAAGGCGAAGATGTCAAAAAACTTCAGGAATTCTTAGCCAAAGATAAAGCCCTTTATCCTGAAGGCATTGTTTCTGGGTATTACGGCTATCTTACTCAAAAAGCAATCCAGCGATTTCAATGTAAATACAATATCGTCTGTTTCGGTTTGCCCTATTCCACCGGCTACGGCGTTGTCGGTCCCAAAACAAGGGCGAAACTGAATGAGTTATTACAGAAATAGAGAATTGAATTAAACTTTCTGCGGTTTTTTTCCTTCGGTTTGAATTTGAGTAATTTTAAGTTTTCCTTCAACTAATTTCGCCTCCAAAATCTTTATCCTTTTTTGCTTGCCCTGAGCTTGTCGAAGGGTCCAGACCCCGGGTTCGGGATTCAAAGCCCGGATTTTTCTTTCTATTTTTTCAGCAATCTCACCGCCTTTTTGTTGTGCTTCTTCCAAATTTTTCGGCTCAACATAAGCATCTTGAGTGGAAAATTTTTTAGTGTAAGTGGCTTCGGCTTCGTTTTGGGGCAGGGGAGTGATTTCGCCGGCGACAAATTTCGGCAAAGTTTCAATCAGTAAATCCGCGCCTAATTCCGATAATTTTTTTGACAAAATTTCAGTCGTTTCCTCCTTACTCATTACTAATTTCTCATTACTAATAATTGGTCCATGGTCTATTTCTTCGTCCATTAAAAATAGCGTGATTCCGGTTTTATCGTCGCCGGCCAGAATGGCGGATTGGATAGGCGCCGCGCCGCGCCAACGAGGGAGCAGGGAAGGATGGATGTTGATAAAGCCGTATTTAGGAATATTTAAAATTTCTTTCGGAAAAATCATTCCAAAAGCCGCCACAACCGCCAAATCCGGTTGAAGATTCTTCATTATTTTTAAAA
>CAYZHR010000076.1:0-3336 GCA_964477885.1 uncultured Candidatus Saccharibacteria bacterium | reverse complement strand
CCAGCCACTAAAATCACCTTAATCTCGCCAGCCCAGATTTTAACGGCCAAAGATTTGACGATTTTAATGCCAATTTCTTTTTGGACACCCGCTCCTCCAACGGCAAACATTATAGTAAATGGGTGATTTGATTTTTCTGGCAATTTACCGAGATGTATCTCAATTAGTTCTCGATATTTTTCAAGATATTTTCTGGCTGGGTCTAAATTGACAATTCTCTGTCGCAAGTCTTCTTTCAGTGTTTCCATTGATTCTCCGTCAATGATGTCCAGAGGCAAGGGATAGCCGGTTAAAAAAATATTCTCCTTTCTCACGCCGTACTGCTTCAATCTCTCCGCCACTCTTTCGGTCGGGGCAAAATATTTGATTTTGCTTTCTGGCGGTTTTAAAGAAGCCCAAGTCCGCGAAATGTCGGCATCGCAGATAACGCAATAAATATCTCCCGGGTACTTAAAAAACTCAGCTATGAAAGCCGGAATAAAGAAAGTGGTGACCAAAGGCAAAGGGTTCTGGCTGAGTTTTTCAATTAAATGCCCGCCCCAGCCTTTTCTAATGGATGAATAAGTCTGTTTGAGTTGGAAGTTCGGCCTTGATAAGTCTCTCCTGGGATAGAAATTTAAAATTCTTTGAATCCGGTCAAAAATCGAAAAAACTAATCTGCCAACTAAAGGAATCCTTCTAAATCGAGAAACAAACTCATAACCCTGTCTGGCTCTCTCCCAAAGCTTTTTATCTTTCTCCGGAATGTCGGGATAATCGTTAGCGTTGATAATTTGTCCATTGAAAGCCAAATGCTTCAAAGGAAAAGCCGTCCTTTGATGGCCGTAACCCATGCTGACTGAAACAATCCAGGCTTTTTTATCCATTGTTATATTTTACCAGAATAAAGCGTCAACCGCCAAAACCATAATGTGCATGCCTGCTTCGTAATCGCGGTAATTTGTTCAATCCTTCTAAGAAAAACTAACCCTGATGGCCTGAAAAAGAAAAGAGCCACGCTTTATGAAACGTGGCCCTGACTCGCTGCGAACCTGAAAATTGAGGTGCCGGTTTTGGCAGCTCCTTAATAACCACGCTGGGGCTCGCTTGGCAGGCCTCCTTCGCTAAAGCTACGGAAGGCGAACGACAACTTTCCCTTGTCCGTCCGAAGTTCCAAAGGAACGAAGGAGGAGAACCTTCGACTGGAAAGCAGCCTTCCCCCGCATCGAGCTCGCCATCAAACAAATGAGGCAGTTATCTGCCCTAGCTACCTATTAACAAATTCTACTTTAAGATCGCGTTTAAAAGCAGAGGCGATTTTTTGAAGGGTCTCGGTAGTAAAGTTTTGTTGTCCTGTTTCCATTCGGGCAATATCGCTTTGTCTAGTCCCTATTTTTTTGGCTAGTTCTATCTGAGACATATGTTTTTGCTTGCGCAATTTCAAAATCTGATAAGCAATTTCTAATTGTTTATCATATTCATCGTAGTATTTCTTGAATTTAGGGTTTTTGAGTTTTTCAGCTAAATATCCCTGAAAGTCTACCGCTTTTTGAATTTTGTTTATTTTTCTTTTATTCATAGATTTTTGAATTCTTTAAGACGTTTTGATAATTTTCTTCAGCCTTTTTAATCTCTGAAATCGGAGTTCTATCAGTTTTCTTAAAAAAGGCATGGAGTAAAATTATCGTCTTTTTAATAAATGTAAAGTAAAATAGTCTATGTCGATGACGGCCAAAATCTACTCTTAATTCTCTAATCTTACCTTTAATATGTTTAGAATATGGCTCTTCTAAATATCCTTCATTGATACGCAAAAATTCAATGTATTTGAATATTTTTGAACCTTCTTTATCTCTTAATCTATCAATATATTCTAAAACCGGGCTTCGACCAGTTTTAATATCTTTATAGAATTTTACTTTATATTCTTTTGTGTCTCCATTATATATCATATGTGATATGCTTGTCAAGAGGCTTATTGTGGATAAATAAAAACCTGCTTTAATTATAGCAGGTTTTCAATGAAATTATAATAAGGAGTAACTGGCTCGCTCTAGCGGACGATTTTACTTGTCCGCCGAAGTTTTCTTGTCCGTCCAAAGTTTTAACGTAGGAGGAAACGAAGGTGGAGAACTTTGAAATGGAAAGAAGTGTTCAAGTATCCCGAGGTGGCTTTGGGGCAGATAAGGGAATTGGTTAAATGATGTTAAAACCTGTTTGTTTGATTCAACCGCCAAACGAGGCCGCCTAAAATTAAGTAAGCTGCTATTAACCAAACCCAAGAGATTTCTAAAATAATAAAAGCTAAAGGAATCTGCGAAAACCAATCAACAACTTTGGTTAAATAGGTCAACAATGCCCAGGCCGGCCAAGACATAATCCAACCCAAGGGCTGAAAAATCATGCCGGCTATTCCCGCCAGAAATCCTAAAATCATAATAAAAGGCAATAGAGGAATAATCAAAATATTGACCAAAGGAGCAATAAGAGAAACATAGCCAAAATTATAAATTAAGATCGGTAAAGTAAAGATTTGAGCCGAGAGAGTCATCGCCAGAATACTTCTTAATTGGATAATATCGGGAACCTTCCTGAAGAATTTCTCCAGAATCGGCGAAAGATAAATAATGCCCAGCACAGCCAAAAAAGAAAGTTGAAAACCGACATCCAATTTCAAAAGCAAAGGATTGAAAATCAACATTGCTGCTGCGGCAAAAACAACAAGCCTTGAAGCAGAGGACGGCCGGCCCAAATTTTTAGCCAAAAGAAAAGCTCCGCCCATAATGCCGGCCCTCACGGCCGAAGGGGGCAAACCGACCATAATAATGAATAAAATTAGAAAGGCCAAGGTTATATAAAAAGCCTGCCGGCGCCACAATCCCAAACCAAGGAGGAATTGCATTAAAACCACTGATAATATGGTAATGTGCATGCCGGAAATGGCGGTAATATGCCGCAGCCCGGTGATGTTCAGTTTTTCTTTCAAATCGTCTGACAGCCGGCTTTTGTCGCCCAAAACCATGGCCCCCAAAATTGAACTCTGCGGCGGCGACAAATTTTGATAAATGCTTACCCTTAATTTGTCTTTTACCGTCAAAATCCAGCCATATATGATCGAGACTAAGCCTCCCTCATTCTCTCCTAATAATTCAATCTGAGGATAATACATGACCGAATAAATACCATTTTTAATAAGATAGTCTTTATAATTGAAATCTTCGAACTCCTGAGGAATTACCAGTTTTCCAGAAACCTTTAGCTTGTCGCCATGTTGATACTCCGGATATTTGCTGGTTGTCACCAAAATCTCTCCCAAGGTAAGTTTAGTGTGGTTTTCCCTAACGTCCGGCTCGGCCG
>CAYZHR010000075.1:0-3359 GCA_964477885.1 uncultured Candidatus Saccharibacteria bacterium | reverse complement strand
GCTCGAACTGCAGCCATCCCCATCGGATAATGAAAGCCGTTGGGCGTGCAAATTACGGTTAAATCAATGTCTTTTCTTCTCAACAAGTCTCGGTAGTCGGTATAAAAGGGAACGCGGTATTTGAGACCAACCTTTTTTGCTTTCTTACGATTTGAATCGCAAACTGCCATCAGTTTAATCTGATTTTTGAGAAGAGCTATGGCGGCTAGATGCTGCTGAGATATCCTCCCACAGCCCACTAAACCAACTTTGAGAATTTTATGGTTTTTTGATGACATCGCAGATAAACCTGATGTCTTTTACCCGCATTTTCCGGTGAAGAGGAATGCAAAGATATTTACCTTCCAATGCGTCCATCTTGGGAAACTTTCCTTTAGCATAAGGCTTAAACAAGGTGTAAACATCGCTCCTAATGTGTACTAAATTGGTCTCTATCCCTCGTTTTTTTAATTTGTCGGCTAAATTATCTCTGTCTTTGGCTAAAATAGTCATCAGCCAAACCGTATCGCCTTTTTTGGCTGGCAAGAACTCTATGCTATCAACGTTTTTTAAAAGCTTGCGGTATAAATTGCTCAGTCCTTTATAATGAGCAAGTATCTCATTAAATTCCTTTAAGTGCTGCAAGCCAATGGCTGCATTAAAATTGTTCGTGTGATATTTGTAGCCCACCTCCCAGACATCGTAAGTCATCTCCCTTCTCTCCCAGTCCTTGAATTGCTGCCAGCCTTTTCTTATTTTCAAATCCCTGTCGACGCCAAACCATCTGATCCGTTTGCATTTCTTAAAATCGTCTTCTTTTTTCATGGTGACCATTCCACCGTCAATGGTCGTCAAATACTTAATCGCCTGAAACGAAAAGCAGCCATAATCTCCGATGGTGCCGGCATACCCTTTGACTTTCTGGCCAAAATAGTAAGCGCCCACGGCCTGGGCCGCATCTTCAATCACCGGCAATTTGTATTTCCTGGCAATACTCATTATCCTGTCCATGTCGCACATGCACCCGCCATAATGCACCACTACGATAGCTTTGGTTTTTTTAGTAATTTTTTTCTCTAAATCAGCTGGGTCTAAAGTAAAATCATCTTTAATATCTACAAACACTGGTATGGCTTTCTGGTAAAGAACCGGATGTACCGTTGCCGAACAGGTAAACAAAGGAACCAACACTTCGTCTCCCCCTTGAATTCCGGCTAAGATATAGGCTAAATGAAGAGCGGCTGTGCAGGAACTTGTCGCTACCGCGTACTTCGCTTTAAACCTTTCGGCGAATTTTTGTTCAAAAACAGGAATCAAAGGTCCCTGGCCCACGAACTTTGAGTGCAAAACTTTGACTACTTCAGAAATCGCTTTTTCTGAAATATAAGGAAAAAACAAAGGTATTTTATAGGGTTTCTCCTTGACAATTTTTATTTTAGGCACCTTCATTTGAAATAAACCTTAATGTTTTAGGTTCGCCGCCGAGGTAGGCGATGGGCTTATTCTCTTTCAGCCAGCGGTAGGTCTTAGCCAGTCCTTCCTCTAAATCTATTTTGGGCTCCCAATTGAGAAGTTTTTTTGCTTTGGAATTGTCGCCAATCATATTGCCGACTTCAGCGTATCTCGGCTTAACAAATTCAATTTTAATATTTTGCCCAGTTATTTTTTTTAATAAGTCTATCACTTCCAAAATGGAATAGTTTTTCCCCGAACATAAATTGATAATCTCGCCGGCTGGCAGCTGGCGGGTCCGCCAGATTCCCTCAACCAACTCCTGAGCAAAAATCCAGTCTCTCTTCTGACGGCCGTCACCGTAGACTTGCAGCGGCAATCCTTTTTCAATCCATTCGATGTATTTGGACATGACTTTTCTCCTGTCCTGATAAAAGCCGTAGCCGTTGAAGGGCCTGACAATGACAACGTCTGTCCCGTACATCTTATGCCAATTTTGGCACATTAAATCGCAAGACACTTTGGAGGTGGCGTAAGGCGAGGCCGGACCAAAAGGATGCTCTTCCGACTGTTTCTCCCATCCTTCTTTTAAAGTGCCGTAAACCTCGGAAGAACTGATATGAATCAATTTAACTTTGTGTTGAGTGCAGGCTTTTAAAACATTTAAGGTTCCCTTGACGTTTCCTTCCAAAAATAATTCCGGATAGCGCATGGAAGTATCGGTATGGGTAAAAGCGGCGAAATGAAAAACCATTGATTTTCCTTTAATAGTTTTTTCGATCTGCCCGAAATTACGGCAATCTTGGCCGTGCTTTAAATCAAAACCAAATAAATCTATCTCCGGATGTTCTCTCTCAATATGTTGCTCGAAGTTGGTCCCGAAAAATCCCCGATTCCCGGTGACCAAAATTTTATGGTGAAGTGAATTTTCCATCTTATTTTAACTAATATTATACCTTTTCAGTATAACTCATCTATGATATTTTTCAACTCCTTCCCCAGGGCTTTCGGCGTTAATTTCTCTTGATATACTTTATAGCCGTTGTCGGCTATTTTTTCACGCAGTACCGGGTTGTTTTTCAGCTCTAATATCTTTTCAGCCAAATCTTCAGCATTAGCCCCCCGACAAAACAAACAACTCTCTCTGTCTTTCAAGAATTCCCTCATAGCTGGAGTGTCGGCGGTAAGGACGGGCTTTCCCATGGCCAGGGCTTCGGTCACTTTGAACGCGCCACATCTTTTGGCTTTAGGAGTGTCGCCGAAAAATCCCAAACAAACATCGGCTCGAGCCATACGTTCGGCCAATTCTGTTTGGGGCATAAAATCGATAAAGTTTACATTTTTTACATCTAACTTTTGGCTTAATTCTACGGACGGGCCGTACGTTTTTATTCTCCCGATAATATCCAACTGCACATTTTCATTTTCCAATATTTTAGCCGCTCTTATCATGTACTCCACCCCCTGCAAAGGAATATAGGTTCCCTGAAAAAGAAGCAAAAACTTGTCAGTGTTTTTTTGACAGTCCCTGGGATAAAAAATACTATCGTCTGTCCCTACTAAAATTCTTCTGAATTTCTCTTTTTTAATTCTGAAAGTTTTGACAAAATATTTGATGTGCTCATCGGCATCTAGCAACACCCTGTCGGCCAACTTGCACGAAAGCCAGTCCAGCAACCAATATTTCAAAGCCCAAAAACTATAAGGAGAAACGCTTTTTCTGTCGAAAACATTGGAGTCGTAAAGGGAAACGAAAGCATCAAAAATGATTGGTTTTCGGCAAACGAGTTTGGCCAACAGCATAACCGGGTGGCCAGGGAAACCGACAACCATGACGTCATAATCTTTAATTTGTCTGTGCTTTTTAAACAGCTTCCAGTATTTAAAAGGCTGGGCCGGATCAACCCGGCATTGAACCACTTCAACGC
>CAYZHR010000074.1:0-3432 GCA_964477885.1 uncultured Candidatus Saccharibacteria bacterium | reverse complement strand
TATTACTTACGGTAATAGTAAGTACGCCGAATTGATTTTTTTCTTTATATGTTCCTCTTCCCTGTGGTGGTATTATAACTATCTTTCCAAGCTGATTTCTCTTAATTCCTAAGTGAGCCTCCCAGAATTTTACTGCTTTTATTTTATCACCATCATTAAACATCACTAAAGAATACCTAAACTTTTCTTTTTTCACACCGTATATCTTGACCAAGAATTCTTTAAATTTCTTGATAAGAGTGGGGTCGGTGTTGCTTAACCGAACTGAGGTATTATTACTACTTTTATCTCCTTCACCCCAGTATATACCTAATCCTAATCCATTAAGTTCTGATTCTTTTAAATTTAGCTTATTTTTAATTTTGAAAGGGTCTCCATTTGGATTTCTTTTTACATATGTGGCCTCACTCCAAGATCTCCTTGGAATATTGTATTTATCCATCCAATGCTTCACTCCGGACGGAGAATACCCTACTTCCTTAGCTATCTCCATCATCGACAAACCACCTCTATATAACCTTTCTAATTTTTCTTTTTGCAGCATAGCTTATGCGATTATCTTTTAAGGTATCAAATCCATGTGGGTGCGGCAGGAATTGCACCTGCGAAGCCCGAAGGCGTCAGATTTACAGTCTGATGGAATAGCTACTCTCCCACGCACCCATTTGAATTATTTTAGCAAATAAACAACTATTTTTCAATGACCTTGCTCTGCTTTTTCCGCCATTCTTCTATTTTCTTGTGGTCGCCGGATAAAAGAACTTTAGGCACTTTCCAGTTCTTGAAAGCCTCAGGCCGGGTATACTGAGGAAACTCAATAAATCCTTTTTCCTTAGTTACCCTTTCCTTTTTAAGCACCTGTGATTTGCCCAACACTCCGGGAATCAGCCGGCTGACTGTTTCAATAAGTACGAGCGCCGGCAATTCGCCCCCCATCAAAACGTAATCGCCGATGGAAACCACTTCGTCGGCCAGATGTTTAGCCACCCTTTCGTCCACTCCTTCATACCGGCCGCAAATCAAGATGAAATGATTCATTTTGCTCCATTTTGTAGCCATTACTTGATTGAATTTCTTGCCCCGGGGCGAAAACAAAATCACTCTCGATTTCGGCTTTCTCAAAGCTTTAACAGCTTTATAGAGCGGTTCAATCTTGAGCACCATTCCCCTTCCCCCGCCGAAAGGCTTGTCGTCAACGGTTCTGTGCCTGTCTTTGGCCCATTTTCTTAAATCGTGAACTTTAATTTTAAGCAAGCCTTTTTTCTGGGCGCGCTGTAAAATCGATTCCTTGAAATAGGAATCGAATATTTCAGGAAATATGGTAATAATGTCAAAAATTAGCATAAATAAAAAAAACGGGCCGTGCTACCAATTATGATAGCACGGCTTTTTGCTTATGACCAGACGGTTTCTATGGCCAAACAACTTGGAAGTTATAGATTTTTTCATTAAACCCCCGGGGCAACTCTAAATTATTGTCGCTGAAGTATCTCCCAAACAAATCCACCTTTACTTCGCGAAGAACGAAAATTTTGCTCCCTTTGGTTTCCGGCACCACATCAAAATAAACTATACCCTTGTCCGGCGTATCGAATGCAGGTATCACATGGCCGCCTTCATAAAAACCAATGTATGTCAGGCCAACTCGGATTCCTCTTCCTTGCATCTCGCTGATGAATTCACCCGCCGTCCAAACGCATTGCTGAGAAGCCAAGAAAATCCAAGTCCAACTTTCGGTCATTTTTTCTATCTCGGCATAAGTAGGGTTTTCCTTACGGCTTTCCTTATCCCCTTCTTTACAGCCCCAATCGTAGCCGGCTTTAAATCCTTCATGCCAGCTTTCCTTCTCTGCCTGATACATCTCTTCTTTCAGGGCAACTAGCTTGTAATATTTTTCGTTTGAGTCAGCCACTAATCTATCTATCATCGGCTCGTATCTGTCTTTAAGCTCAGTCAGCTGCCTAATCTTTTCTAGCATTTCCGTCTGATTGTCGGTGACTTCATTAAGCCGCGTTCCCAGACTATCGTTTTCATGTTTGGACGAATCGACCTGACCTGCAAGGGAAGTTATCTGGCTATTGAGGGACTTGATGATACTGTCTTTCTCCTCAATTACGGCTACTTGGCCCTGGATTTCTTCGTCTCTTACTACATACCCACCAAAACCACTTGCAACCAAAAGTATAACAACCGTTAGCACTCTAATCCAAATCTTCTTTAACATTGTAAAAGACCTCCTTTAAAATTTTACAGTTTTCTAAACAAAAACTGCACTATAAAACAATAGCACAGTTTCTGTTAAATGTCAAGGATAACTTTTAGAGTCTCAACTCTTCAAGTCCTGCTCCAGGAGCAGTCCTTCTCGGTCGAATAACTCGGCCACCCTCAGGCTCTTCAATCTTCAAGTTCACTCTAGCGTGATTCTTGAGGCCGATGATGCGAACCAGAGTTCTGATGGAGCGAGCGGTTGAGCCCTCACGGCCAACGATTTGGCCCATATCTTCGGGGTGCACTTTCAGAGAAAGCAGAACACCCATTTCGTCAACCCTCCTGTCGACTTTGACGTCGGAAGGATGGTCAACCAAGGCTTTAACCACGAACTCGAGGAAATCCTGATCAGAAGTTTTCTTTTCTGCCATAATGGTTAATTAAATCTTTATCTTAAAATACCGACCTTTGCAACACTATATATTGATTATACTCGGATTCTTAAAGTTGTCAAGAGATGAAAAATCTATGTGCGCGTGGGAGGGATCGAAGAGTTGCCCGAAGGCCACAAGGGAAGTAGGTTCTCACCGCGCCCCACACCCAATAAATTTTTCAATCTCTAAAGAGATGAAAAATCTATGTGCGCGTGGGAGGGATCGAACCTCCGACCTCGTCATTATCAGTGACGCGTTCTAACCACTGAACTACACGCGCATCAGTTTATATTCTATCAAAAATAAAGACCCTGTCAAAGAATGATTGAGGCGAAAGAATGATTGAGGCGAAACCTCAATCAAATAAAAAACCGAGGTTTAGCCTCGATCAATAATGTCCCCGTAGCATTGATCTTCTTTTGAAAATCAATCTTACGAAGAGAGGAGTTATTTGAAGTAATCTGGTAACTCCCCTTAGAACATATGCTCTTTATCTTTATCGTGGTTCTGTCGGAAAACATATAATCCGGCAGAACCACGAATAATTGTCTTTAAAGAACTAATCTCTTTTTTTCCTCTCTTTCTACTTGTATTATAGCACCCTTAATTAAATTTGTCAAGGGTTTTTGGGCGCCAAAAAACCGCCTTCTATGACGGTAGTCAATGTTTGTCAAATCGGAGATGGGTCGGAAGAACCCTTCGGTTCTTCCGTGTAGGAAAACAGGCTTTCGCCGCAGGCGAAAACGTTAGAAGGCAAGCTTCCGTTCACGGAAGCGCAGACCGAAATGAA
>CAYZHR010000073.1:1851-3520 GCA_964477885.1 uncultured Candidatus Saccharibacteria bacterium | reverse complement strand
CCAAAAAGGGTGGAATTTAATTAAGGAGGCAGAAGAGAAAAGATCGACAGAGAGGGCGATGCCTAATGAAAAGAGTGCCATACTTAAGGGTAAAACAAGGTCAAAAAAGGAAGCCCTTTTTTGAATTTTTTTGATAAGGAAAAAGGCAGAAAAGGAAAGGCCAACAAGAATGGCTGCATAGATTTTGACAATAGTTAGAGTAGAAAATAAAAGACCGAGTAAAAAGGCGGTAGATAGGCGACCTCTTGGACGATTAGCCAACCAGAGCCAAAGTCCTGAAAGAAGGAGGAGAAGAGATAAAGCATAGGGAGGATTAATAAGAGTTGAGGCAGATTGCATGGACCAGAAAAGTGACTCGCCGCCAATTTGGCCGCTTTTGATGAGAGTGACTAACCAACCGCCCGAGCCGGCAAAAAAATTGAGAAAGATAAAGAGAAAGCCGACTTTTTTGGTGGAAGTGTAGAGGCTTGCTAGTTTATAGGAAAAGTAGCCGATTAAGATAGCGGTAAGGAACGGTAAAAGTTGAAAGTAAATATTGATAGCCGGAAGATGACTAATTTTACTAACAAGAAAGGCAAGAAGATCGTAGCCCCAATGATAATTGCTAAGATTGCTACCGGAAAAGATGGGGTTGGGTGGAGGCAGACCGCGGCCGATTTGATTAATAACTGATAAATGCCAAATGCCATCATGGCCATTTGGGCCCCAAAAGCCGATGCCGAAGGGATAATTAAGCCCACTTCTAATCATGGTGGCAGAAATCAAAAGTGAGGCAGGCAAGAGAAATAGTTTTAGGCGGCGGGGAAGTTTGAGTTTGATAAAGAAAAAGATAAACAGGAGACCGACTAGGAAGATCATTGGCGGATGTTTTTGATTTGATTAATAAACCAAAGCAGTTGATCGCGAGAAAAAAGATAATGAAAGAGAGAATAAACAGTCAGACCGATGATGATTTTGCCGGTAAAAAGAGAGACGGGGCTTAGAGACAAACAACCAAAGGCAAGCAGAGAAACGATCATGAGCAGGCTGGAGACAAAAGGCAGACTGATGGTTTTGAAGATATTGACGGAAAAGATTTTTTGGGCTGAAAACCAAACCAGAATAGAGCTTAAGCCGACTATCAAACCGGCCCAAGAGGTACCGAGATAGCCATAGTGACGGCTAAGATAGGGAAAAAATATCCAGGTAAGAACGGTCCACATGATCATAAACTTGGTAGTGAGGGTGATTTTACCAACGGCATTGAAGGCGTTGGTGAGAGGGGTGGTAACGGCGGCCAGAGCGGCGGCGGCGGCGTAGAAATAAAGCGGAGTAATGGCGGGAGCCCATTTGCCGTATTTGGGGATAAGATTGATAAAATCGGGGGCAATCAGGGCGATACCGGCTAAGGAAGGAAAGACCAAGAGAGCGACAAAAAAAGTACTGCGCTTAATGGAATTTTTCAAGAGATCGGGGTGATTTTGTAAACGAGAAAAAGTGGGAAAGGTGACCTTCATGACAGCATCCATTAAGCTTAGGGGTAAGCGGGTGCCTTTTTGAGCCCAGGAGAGAATGCCATAAGAAGAACGGCCAATAATACCGGCGACAAAGAGGGTGGAAAGCCTGTCTTTGGCCATGGCAATGAAGGAGTTGAGCTGAAAAGGGATGCCGAAACGAAACATTTTCTTGA
>CAYZHR010000073.1:0-1841 GCA_964477885.1 uncultured Candidatus Saccharibacteria bacterium | reverse complement strand
AAACTGAAAGCAAAACCGATAGGCCAGGGTGAAAATCGGTAGATAAAAATAAGACTCAAAGAACTACGAAAAAAAGCGGCAATGGCATATGAGTAAGCATTAAAACCCAAGAAGGCAAAGATGACAGCAACCAAGTAAAAGGATAAATTTTCTAAGATATCAATTAAAGAAATGAGTTGAAAATTTAGCTTTCTTTCGAGAATAACCGAAGGAATGGTTTTTAGAGAAGCGGCGGCAAAGGAAAAGCAAAGGGAAACGGTAATCCAGAATTCTTTGGAACCATAGCCTTTTTTTTGAGCAAATTGGTGGTAAAAAAGAGTGAAGACCAAAAGAGAGATAAAGACTAAGATTTGCTGAACAGTGAAGGTTACCTGCAACTGACGACGACTGATTTTGCCTTTTTGCTGGATAAGGGCCGAGGCTAAACCGATGTCGGAAAAATAACCTAAAATGCCAACGGATTCGGCTACAATGGCAAAGAGGCCGACTTCGGCAGTACCCAAAAGAAGGGTGAGAAGAAAAAAACCGAGTGTGGAAATGCCCTGAAGGCCAAAATTTCTTAAGGATAAAAAGAGAATGTTTTTGGCGGTAAGGGATTTTAGTTTTTTAATTTGGGCAGATTGCATGGTTTTTTTAGTAAACAAGCGGCAAGAAAGAACCAAGAAACAAGGGAAATAATGTTTGAAATAGCGCGAACAGGGGTGTTTCTTAATTTTAGATAAATTTGGTGGTCGCCTTTGGCAAGATTGATAGTAATCCGACCAAATTCGGGTTCGAAACCGTGATCGATGAGCTTACCGTTATCTTTGACTGCAAAACCGGGAAATTCTAAAATCGGTAAGATAACTTGACTGTCTTGGTCTAAATTAAGATTGAAAAATAACCAATCGGTCCCCTTTTTGGCGCCGCTAAGTTCTTTGACGGTGGTATCGGGGATAACGGCATCAATGTAGTCGGCGGCGGGACTTTTGGCGGCAGTTGAGGCTGTTTTGGGCAAATAATCGTAAATGCCGGAAGTAATTTGATTAGTCCAGGCAAGGCCGGAAAACTTTTGAGTGTCAGTGACGGGTCCGCTTTTTAGAGGATGAAAATAGTTGTAATTTAGGGAAAAAAGTAGAGCAACAACAGAGATAACAATTATAAACTGATGCCTGGTTTTGAAGCGGGAAAGTAAAATAGGTAAACCGAGTCCGATAGATAAGGAAAAGAAAAAGAGGCTGTGATTTAAAAAACGCCAAGGAAATTGAACTTTTTGGATTAGAGGGAGCGCCAGCCAAATAAAAACCGAGCGTTGATGCGTCATAAAGGCAGAAAATAGACCGGCTAAAGCTAAAAGAGAGGCGAGGAAGAGACCGGCCTTTTTTTGTTTTGACTTAAGTTGACGGAAAATGAAAAGGGTATAAACAAGAAGCAGGGCGGGTAAAAGCCAATGAAGATAACCGATTTGAAAGGACATGTCGTCGTTTGGTCCCCAGACAGAAGCGCCGTCATCCCAAAAACGACTGATAAATATTTGGTAAAGGCTGGTGAAATGGGCGGAAAAGTGATAATAATTCTGAAACATGCTGTTTATTTGAACAAATTTTGTCTCAAAAAGGACCGGCAAGGTGTAGAAGGCGGCTAAAGCCAGGGAAAAAAGACCAGCCAGGCTTAAATGAAAAAGTTTTTGGAGAGAAAATTTTTGTTTGATTAAAAAATAAAGGCACCAGAGAAAAAGAAAGGGAGTAAAGGTGAGAGCCATGGGATTGTGTGACAAAAGCAAGCCGGAAAAAGACAGAGATAAGGCAAAAATCGTTTTTAAATTTGGTTTGGGAGCAATGATGATTTTTCTGGCAAAGTAG
>CAYZHR010000072.1:0-3575 GCA_964477885.1 uncultured Candidatus Saccharibacteria bacterium | reverse complement strand
GACGACCCCGCAATGACAAAATATCATAACTTATTTTTCGTCTTAAGTCGATGAAAGCTACGCTTTCATCTCCGCACTGCGTTCGGCTTACGCCTCGCTTGTGCTTTCCACGATGGCCAATTCCAAAGGCAACTGAGGTATAGAGGAATATTTCATCTTGTTCTCCGCCTCCATAAAGAGTTTTAAGATGCGCTGTAAATCCTGCTCGGTAAAACCAGCTATTTGAGCTTGCAGTTTTTCTTGTTCTTCTTTAGTCAAACCAACAATAATCGGATTGTCCAAGCTTGCTTCTATCTTCAAAATCAAACCCTGTCTCAAGTAATAAACCAAAGCTTTGCCGAATTCTTGCACGTCCTTGCCTTTTTCCAGAACCTTGTTCAGAAAATCAATCGCCTCCCCTGCTTTTTTCTGGCAAAGAAAGTCAAGGAACTCGCTGACGAGAGCGGTATCAACCATGCCAAGCAGTTCTTTGATTTCAGAGGCGGTAGTGCCGCCGAAAGCCAGAACTTGATCCAAAAGGCTTTCCGCGTCCCTGATGGCTCCCCCGGAATTCAAAGCAATCAACTCCAAAGCCGATTTCTCAACCCGAGCTCCCTCTTTCTGAACAATCAACTCCAAGCGGCCGACGATTTCCGACAGAGTCAGTTTTCGGAAATCGAACCTCTGACAGCGGGAGATGATGGTCGGAATCATTTTGTGGATTTCGGTGGTGGCTAGGATAAAAACGGCGTGGGCTGGCGGCTCTTCCAAGGTTTTTAAAAGAGCGTTGGCGGCATCCTTGGAAAGCTGGTGAGATTCGTCAATAATGAAGACTTTATACTTTGATTTGGTCGGCGAAAACCTGATGCCATCTCTCAATTCTCTGACATCATCAATTCCCCTGTTTGAGGCAGCATCAATCTCCATTAAATCAATGGCCCTGCCTTCGTTAATTTCATTACAGGAAGAGCATTTGTTGCAGGGCTCGGATTCTTTTTCTTTACGATTTTCGCAGTTCAAGGACTTGGCCATAAGCCGGGCCATGGTCGTTTTTCCCGTTCCCCTGGGTCCAGCAAACAAATAGGCGTGTGAAGTCATACCCGAAGACAAAGCGTTAGTCAAAGTCTGAACCACGTGTTCCTGGCCGACCACTTCTGAAAAAGTCTTGGGCCGGTATTTGCGATATAAAACCACATTCTCCATGATTATACTGAGGGAGGCGAGACCTCCTTCATTTTAAAAACGATGAATTTGTAGCCAAAAAAATTCCAAAACATGGAGAGGAAAGTGGCCAAGAATTTCATTATGTTCGCCCAAGCGCCGGGAGACAAGCCGAAGAGCGGCGAAATCAAACCCGTGCCCGCCACCACAACTCCGGTATTTATTCCTATGCCGATGCCGCTGACAATCAGAAATTGGATGAATTCCCCGCCGGTGGCAGCTCCTCCTTTTTTGAACGTCCAAAACTTGTTCCAGAAATAAGAATTGGTGGCGGCGCACAAAAAGGAAGTGGCGTTCAGGGGAGCGATGGCCCAGCCGCCCGTTATACCGGTCAGCCAGATGAGAAGGTTTAGAACGCCGAAATCAATGACAGTGTTCAGAACTCCGACTTCAACGAACTTAGCTACCTGGTAAATGAAGCCGACCACTCTGGCTAAAATGTTGGCCAAAACAATTCCTGCCAGAAAGACAAGCGGCAAGGCGATCGGCAGCCACCAAACAATCTTGTCCAAAACCGCCAAGTCCTTAAACTCCTCAATAAAAGGATTTTTGATGACGAAAATCAAAAACCAAGACGAGACGAATCCAATAATTAGACTGTAAATTAAGCTTCTCTTTTCCATAATTTAACAAGTTAATTAATAATAATTATCATATTATATCAAATATGGTAAAATAAAGGAAGTTATGCTCAAGCTCTACAACACTTTATCAGGGAAGAAGGAAATTTTCAAGCCAAAAAAACACAAAATTGTGGAGTTTTTTGTCTGCGGGCCCACGGTCTACGATATGACCCATTTGGGCCACGCCAGAACCTACTTAGCTTTTGACATGATTGTAAAATATTTAAGAGAAAAAGGCCACGATGTTTTCTATCTTCAGAATATCACCGATATTGACGATAAAATCATCAATCGAGCCAAAGAAAGAAAGTTGACTCCCGAGAAATTGGCCAGGAATTTTGAGAAAGAATACTTGGCAGACATGAAAAGTTTAAAGATTGACAGCGTCACCAAGTACGCCCGAGCTACTGACCATATCAAAGAAATCATTAACCAAATTGAAAGACTGAAACAAAAAGGCTTCGCTTACCAAATTAAAGACGGCATCTATTACAATATTAAAAAGTTCAAAAATTACGGCAAACTGTCTAAAAGAACAGTCGTCCAGGCAGAAGATGGCGTTTCGCGGATAGATGAGGCTAAGGGAAAAAGAAACAGGGGCGATTTCTGTTTGTGGAAATTATCGAAACCCGGCGAACCGAAATGGCCCTCACCTTTCGGCTGGGGCCGACCAGGCTGGCATATTGAAGATACGGCCATTGGAGAAAAAATATTTGGCTTTCAATACGATATTCACGGCGGCGGCCAAGATCTTACTTTTCCACATCATGAAGCGGAAATAGCCCAAATGGAAGCCCTATCCAATAAAGCTCCTTTTGTCAAATACTGGCTGCATACGGGATTTTTGACGGTCAACGGCCGGAAAATGGCCAAGTCATTGGGCAATTTTATTACGGTCAAAGATTTCATCAACCGGCACTCAGCCAGACTTTTAAGATTTATGGTGCTCAAAGCTCACTACCGCTCCCCGATCGATTACAATGAATTCGCCGTCGTTCAGGCCAAAAGAGAATTGGAAAGGATTGATGAGTTCGTTGGAAAATTAAAGAGGTGCGAAAGTTGCCCGAAGGCCCCAAGGGAAGCGGGCTATCGCCCGCCTGGGAGGTCGCACCTCAAGCTGGGAAAATTCAAAAAAGAGTTTGAAGAAACTATGGAGGATGATTTTAATACGCCCAAAGCCGTAGCTATTATTTTCGAACTGGTCAATCAAGGCAACGTTTTGATAGATGACAATCTGCTGGTTAAGGCTGACGCTGAAGAAATCTTGGGATTTTTCAAAAAGATTGACCGTTATTTTAACTTCATCTTCTGGCCGGAAAAAAAAGAAAGGTTCTCTCAAGAAATCATAAACTTAGTCGAGAAGAGAGAGAAATATCGGAAAAAGAATAACTGGCGAAAAGCCGACGAAATCAGAAAACAAATTCAAAAACTGGGCTGGCGGGTGGAAGACACTAAAACCGGTCCCAAACTAAAAAAGATTTCCTAAAATAAAAAGAGGCATCTTACGCAGACGCCTCTTTCTGTCAATGGAGGCTTGCCCGGTAGTGAAATTTTGACTTACTTCGTAAATAATTATTATTTGTCAAAATTCTACTACCGGGCTTGCCAAGCTTTTGGCCGCATGGTAATTTGTAATATAGTATGCTCTATGAATCTCCGATTCATATCAATACTTCGATAAATCTTTAATTTATCTCGTATGCCGTCTTCACTTTCAAAAAAATAAACGCCTCAGAGCATCGAAGCCGAACA
>CAYZHR010000071.1:0-3723 GCA_964477885.1 uncultured Candidatus Saccharibacteria bacterium | reverse complement strand
GCCCTTGTTTTAATACTTAGTTTGGTTCTGGCTTTGAACTCCAGGAAGAAAATCATGATTTTTGGGGGAGTTTTTCTTCTGACGACAGCTGCCGTCTATGGATTTTTGATTTTTTTCTGGTACAAACTTTTTGAAACAGTCGCCCCTTATTTACAGATAATGAACATTCTGATAGGAGTTTTGGGGATAGCGGGAGGCGTCTATTTTTTCAGGCAGTTTCTGAAGTTCAGGAGTAGTTCTCCGACTTGTGAGTCCAAACCGGGAGAGAAGATATCTGCCAAGTTTTTTCCCAAACTTCAAGATTTATTTAAAACCCCTTCTTCGATTCTTTTGGCGATAGGCTCAATTTTTGCTTTCGCGTTTGTTTTGACCGTGGTAGAATTCCCTTGTTCGGCGGTCGTGCCGGTTGCTTTTGCCGCCGTTCTGGCGCAAGCCGGCTTGTCTTCAGCCTTGTACATTTTTTACATCGCCATCTTCGTCCTGTTTTATTTGTTGGATGAAATCATCGTTTTTCTTTTAGCCGTTTTTACGAGTAAAATTTGGCTGACCTCCCCCCGATTTCTAAAATGGATAATTCTGGCTGAAGCAATTATTTTGTTCTTCCTGGGATTTTATTATTTATTATGAGCGTCTTATTTTTAATAATCTTATCTACCTTTTTAGTCAGCTTGATTGCTTTTATCGGCATCGTCATTTTGTTCTTGAAAGAAGAATTGCTTAACAAAATTTTACTGGGATTGGTGGCTTTTTCGGCCGGAGCTTTGCTGGGGGGCGCTTTTTTGCACTTGTTGCCGGAGGCGATTGAAGGAGCGGGCGAAACCGATACTTTGAAAATATTTTTATTTTTGATTTTGGGATTTATTACCTTTTTTGTTCTGGAGCATTTCATTCGTTGGCACCACCACCACGCCAAAAAGCACCCCGAGATAATGCCTTTTTCCTATTTGGTTTTAGTTTCTGATGCCGTCCATAATTTTATTGACGGGGTCGTCATTGCCGCTGCCTTTGTGGTGGCCGTGCCCCTTGGAGTAGTTACGACCTTAGCCGTCATTCTCCATGAAATTCCGCAGGAAATTGGTGATTTCGGCATTTTGGTTTACGGCGGTTTCAAAAGAACCAGGGCTTTATTTCTGAATTTTGTTTCAGCGGTTGTTGCTGTCATAGGGGGATTGGCCGGCTTTTTCCTGTCAGAAAAAATCGGTGAAGCAATTATTTTCCTTTTGCCGTTTGCCGCCGGCAACTTCATTTATATTGCCGCTTCCGACTTAATTCCCGAGATTAAACAGAAAGCCAGCTCCCGGAAATCAATCATTCATTTCTTCATCTTTTTGCTTGGCCTGAGCTTAATGCTTTCGTTGAAATTAATCTGAAGAACAATGATTTTACTGACCGATGAAAATTTCAAAGAAGAAATCCAAAATTCGCAAAAGCCGATGCTAGTTGATTTTTGGTCGGCTCACTGCCTGCCTTGCTTCATGCTTTTTCCGGTTTTGGAGAAATTGTCTGAAGAATATAAAGACAGAGCGCTTTTTGCCAAACTCAACATAGACGAATCTCCCAATACGGCCAGAGATTATGAGATAGACAGGATACCCCTTGTACTGCTGTTCAAAGAAGGCAAATTGGCGGGCGGATTTGTGGGTTTTCAGCCCGAGGAGACGGTCAAAGAATGGTTGGAGAAAAATCTGGCGCAATAAAACTATGGAAAACATCAAAAAAGTTATCGAAGAATGTAGAAAATACGCCGAAGAGAACGGCTTTGCGTTAAATCCAGACAGGAAAAAGCTGGAGTTGCTGATAAGGGGCTTGCTTGAGAATGAAAAAAAATACGGCCAGCGCTATTGTCCTTGTCGAAGAATTACCGGGAATAAAGAAGAAGATAGGCCTAAAATTTGTCCCTGCCAATGGCATCGGGAAGAAATTGAAAGAGACGGCCATTGTTTTTGCGGATTATTTGTAAAAAAGGTATAATTGAAAGCAGAGAGAAAGGTCGCTTTAAATCAAAAGATATTTTTATGAATCTCAAAGGAAAAGTTGCTATTATCACCGGAGCCAGACGCGGCATGGGGAGGTCGCACGCCTTGAAGCTGGCGGAAGCGGGAGCCAGGGTGGTGGTAGCCGACATTTCTTTGGCGGACTGCGAAAAAGTCGTCAAAGAGATAAAAGGTGAAGCGATGGCCGTTGCATGCGACGTGAGCAAGAAGGCGGAGGTTGATAAGATGGTCCAGACGGCGGTGGAGAAATGGGGCAAAGTAGATATTCTGGTTAACAATGCCGGCATCTGCCAGTTTAAGCCGTTTCTGGAATTGACAGAGGAAGAATGGGACAGAACCCTGGATATCAATCTCAAAGGGTATTTCCTTTGCGTCCAAGCAGCCGCTCGAGAAATGGCCAAGCAGAAGTCAGGCGTCATCGTCAACATCGCTTCGGTGGCCATGGGTCAGCAGGGAATAGGCTTTCCCAATATCGTTCACTACTGCGCTTCCAAGGGAGGCATTGTGGGCATGACCGAAGCTTTGGCAGTTGAGCTGGCTCCTTACAATATCAGAGTTAACGCTGTCTCTCCGGGTATGATTGAAACTCCTATGATTGACCAGATCAAACAAGATCCCAAAACAATGGCGGCAATGTTAAACAAAGTTCCGATGCACCGAGTTGGTAAGCCGGAAGAAGTTTCCAACCTGGTTTTATTTCTGGCGTCAGACGATTCGTCTTACATGACCGGCTCGACGGTGGTAGTTGACGGCGGCTGGCTCGCTGGATAAAATAGGTTAAAGAACATTAAAGGTCGATTTGGACGATTTTAAAGTAAAAATATTTCATTATGGAAGGTTACTGCGTCAAATGTAAAGCCAAAAGAGAAATATCTAACGCTAAAGAGGTTGCCATGAAAGGCAAGGGCGGAATAAAAAGAAGAGCGATGACTGGCACGTGCCCAAAGTGCGGCACCAAGATGTTCCGCATCATGGGCAAAGCCTAATATAAGAAGATTTCTAGAAGTCTTTAAAATAGAACAAAAACTGCCCCAAAAGGCGGTTTTTGTTGTATGATGAAGGCGAGAAATACTGCTGAAAACCAAGCAATACCTGTATAAAGTACGGAGAGATTCATTAATAGAATCGTCTAGAACCCCCGGTCTTAGTTGTTAAACACTCGGTGTCGAACAATTCTACGTCCCTGCCTTTGTTAAGTTTTTGCGGGTGAAGAGTAGCAGCTTGACAGCAATTTTATTTAAAAGTTATAATCAAAATAGATTAAAATAAATTATGAAAAAGAAATTAGGCCAAAATTTTATATTAGAAGATATAAATAAGTTGCTTACTGGACAGACGGCAACAATTCTTAAAGAGGTAGATAGTCGTTTTATAAAAGAAAGGAAAGAAACTGAAAATTTGCTTTCGCAACAGGCAATAGTTATTCTTGGCGCGGTTGATGAAAAATTAGAGCAAACGAAAAAAGAATTTAAGCGCGAAATTAACGGGCTTCGAATAAGCGTTGAAAGGTTAGAAAAATTAGAAGCGAAATTAACATAAACGAACTAATTATTTCAAAAACAGCTAGACCAGCTGTTTTTGTATTGTAAAATTATGTGTTAAGTTATAATCAAATTAATGAAGAAAAATTCAGTTTTTATTATTTTGGGAATCTTGGCTGGTTTAAACCTTCTTGCCTGGCTGGCGGTTTTAGAATTATCTCAAACTCAATATCTTGAAGTGACTTTTT
>CAYZHR010000070.1:2262-3835 GCA_964477885.1 uncultured Candidatus Saccharibacteria bacterium | reverse complement strand
GGTAAAAAATCGTCTGGCCCGACACCCCGTCATAATTAGAAAAAATTATTTGATTGGGGTTGGGGCCGTCCAAAACAAAGCCGCTCAACAAATCGGGATTCTCAGCGCTGGTTATTTTCTTCCTGAAAATTTCGGTAGTAGTGGCATTTTTTTGATTGAAAAGCGAAAGGGACCCAAGCCATCCGGACTTGCTTTTGATTTTCATTTCTAAAAGCGTTTCCTCTCTGTTCCCCAGGGGGAAAAAGTCGGTTATTTCCGCCGTAGAAGTCGCATTATAAATATTTTCTTTAAGCGGCGACTGCGGCAAAAGGACAATGTGGGAAAAATTATTTACCAAGCTTGGCTCTATTTTAACTTTTTTACTCCAATTAAAATATCCTTCTTTGGATATTTTTAACTGATAACTTCTGGGGAAAAGGTTTTGGATAAAAATGCCAGTGGAAAGCAAACCGCTTTTTTTGTTGGTATTTTCCCCGTCCAAAAAAACATCCGTTATTTTTGGCGATGTCTTTAAATATAAGCCGCCGGTCTGGCTGATTTGAAGCGTTTGCCAGTCAACCCGATAACCGAACGAATAAACCAAAAGCCAAGCGCCGGCAATAAGAAATAATCCGACAATAGACCAAAACATTATCCGACGAGTTTTCTTTTTCATTTTTAGATAATTACAACTTTGTTTTTCCCTTCTTTTTTGGCCTTGTACATCGCCCTGTCAGCTTTATGAATGAGTTCTTCCAAATTCATTTCTCCCTTCATTGCGGCCACGCCCAAGCTGGCAGTAATCCGAATGGTTTTAAAACCAACCAGAAATTTTGTTCCTTCTATCCTTTGACGCAGTTCTTCGGCAATGCGCCGAGCATCAAAATCTGAAGCGCCAACCAAAAGCACCAACATTTCTTCGCCGCCCCAGCGCCCTACCAAATCGTTCAATCTAATAGCGCCGGTTAAAAGGTCGGCGATTTTTTTCAGGGCCGCGTCGCCGGCTAAATGGCCGAAAGCGTCATTTATTTTCTTAAAATCGTCTAAATCCAAAAAAACCAAGCTTAAATTATTCACTAAATAATTTTTGCGTCGGCCTTGGTATTTTTTCGCCTCCAGAACAACTCGGAAAACCTTTCCGCCCTCCTCTAAAAATCCCCTGCGGTTATAGAGGCCGGTTAGGGGATCCTTGGAAGCTAATTTACGCAAACGGGCAATTTCACTTTTCAGTTTATTCAATTCCGACAACATAATTTCAAAATGATTTTTTACTTAGCGTTCTTATACGCCTCAACAATCGGCGAATCTACGGAAAGTTCCTGAACAAAAATAATGTTATTTTTGTAGATTTTCATCTCCGGAAGCGGCTTGAGGGGATCGTCTTTCATTTGACGGAAAGAAACCTGCGGCTGTTCCCCTTCTTTTTCCGCCGCCTGAACATTAAGATAACCCGGATTTTCCAAAATCAAGAATTCCCTTTCCTCCTTAACAATCTGGCCGTAATAACTCATCCCCGTGGTGGCGCCGGTATTAACATAAACCAGATAATAAGTTACCGACTTACCGGTCACTAAGGCGTTATAAAGAAATGATG
>CAYZHR010000070.1:0-2252 GCA_964477885.1 uncultured Candidatus Saccharibacteria bacterium | reverse complement strand
AACCCGGATTTTTCAAAATCAAAAATTCCCTTTCCTCCTTAACAATCTGGCCGTAATAACTGGCGCTGCCGCCGCCGGTATTCACATAAACCAGATAATAAGGCGCTGTTTCTTGGCTGACAAAGAGCCGATAGAGAAACGCCGGTTTATGCGTTTTCAAAAGAGACCCGATGAGAACCGCAATTAACAATATCGCCAGAACGACAATCAATGCAATTAACGTTAATTTTTTGATTTTATTCATAATGATATTTTTTACAATTATACGACTGTGATTATATTTTAATGCTTAAATAAAAGTTTTTCAATTATCGAACTTTCGGAAGTTAAACTTCCGAATATATTAAAATATATTTTCCCGACCTTTAAAAAACCTTGATTAAATTATCAGTACCCGAAGCGCTTCGGGTATAATATTTGGCCAATTCCTCCCGCAAATTCAAAAGAAGCAAAAAATTATCCTGCCATTTTTTATCCTCCAAAGAAGAATCCACCAAACCAAGCGCCCTTTCCAAAGCAGAAAGATATTTCTCGGAATCATTTTTTTCCCAAAACTTCGCTCTCTCTAATTCCGCCGCCACCATCATTAACTGCTCATGTTTAGAAAATTTTTTCCATCTGTCTTCGTTCATTTTTTGAATTAAATCGGCAATAATTTTTTTATTATCCCTTCTATTTTTTCCGTTATTTTCTCGTCTTGAATTTCCATTGACCGGTTTTTTTCCGGTCGAATGTTAATTAAGGCGATGAAGTCAATCTTTTTGTCTTCGGGATAAAAATTGGCTCCCCAAATATTGGAAAATTTTGAGCCGTCAGCCATCAATCTTTCGGCGCAATCAATATGAAATTCACAATCAAGCGAAAGAACCCTCCTTTCAATATCAACGGCCATTTTTATCATTGTCTTATCCTCTATAATTTTTCTGAATTCTTCTTCAGAAATTTTTTGTGTAATCGAATAGGACATTTTTCAATTTTCATTTATCAATTTTTCCCGCCCCCCAGAATTAGTACATTTCGCACCAACACGTACCCCCACCTTCGGCACAGAACATGTAGTAATCACTGCAGTTTTGAATAAGATATTCGGCACAATACTCCCCCCATCACAGTAACGCTCCATGCACTGGTTACCCAAGCAGTATTGACCGGAGCAGGTCCTAACATAGTGCTCGGCGCCGCAGTAGGCGTCGCAGTAGCCCTGGCAGCCGTCGTTTTTCCAGACTTCATTGCCGTGGCAATGATAGTTGGTGGGGCAGGTTTCAATCCACGTGCAGTAATGGTGCCTACAGCTTCATTATTGCCAATGACGTCAAGGCGCTTCCACCATTTAGAGTGTTATTACCATTTTCATAAAAATACAATTCCACGTAGTTCCCGGCGGTGAGATAGAGGATATCTGTATGAACACGGGTTGACCAACCCAAGTTATTCTCACCCTCCAGTCCTGAGGCGCCCCTTGATTGCTCAGCGCCGTTCACGTAAATTGAGATATAAACATTTCCAGTAGCAGCGGTTCTTCTGAATGTGGTTCGTCCAGTAATCAAATAATAACCCGTTGTGGGAACATTATAGCGGTTGTTTGTCACATCAAAATTGGAACCTGGGTCATAATTTTCGGCGTCGAGAGCGAGCTTGGTCCAAGCACTCGGAGTTACCGTCATGTTGGCGCTGCGGTAGGCACGCGCCATCGTATTGCCATTTATAGACCCACTCACTGTCAGATTGCCGGTTACTACAGCGTTATCGTTCAAATACAAATCCCCGCCATCATCAGCAATTCCGCCTCTTGCCTGAATAGTGGCTTCTGTATAAACTGTTCCGCTACTGAAGTAGGCGCCGCCGGGGATAACAAGATATGATGAAGAGTAAATATATGGATTGGCAGCAGAGAATCGGAGATTGCCGCTGGCATCGGAAACGCCGGTGATTGAAACATAGCCATCGGTGCGGATAGATCCGCCAACAACATCCAGTTTCGCCCCCGGATTCGTCGTCCCGATGCCGACGTTGCCGGCTATTATTACATTACCCGAACTGTTAATCCGCATCTTCTCAGCACCACTTGTGTACCAAATATGCTGAGGATTATTTGCTGCCGCATAATATTGTCCTGGTCCCGCCGAAAAATTAAGTCCACTACCGTTATCACTTATGCGAATTTCACCTGCAACATCCAACAACGCCCCCGGGCTGGTCGTCCCGATGCCGACGCGATTAGTCACGCTATCCACAAGAAATGTGTCATCAGC
>CAYZHR010000069.1:0-3914 GCA_964477885.1 uncultured Candidatus Saccharibacteria bacterium | reverse complement strand
CTACTTTTTCCAGGATATCGGCCAAGATAACCGCTACCACAAATATGAAAGAAGACACAACTACATTGGGCAGGTAGCCCAAAACGCTCTTCAAGAAGCCGGCGAATTCGGTCAATCCTAATATTTCAACTGCGGCCATCAGAAAGACAATTACCAAAACCCATTTAACAATCGCTCCGATGAAAGCCGAGGCGTCAACCTTAATGTCGGCCTTGGCCAAGGCTTCATCCCAATTGCCCTTCTCGAAAATCTTATTGAACCTTAGTTTCTTTAAGACTTCCGTCACCAGTCTTCCGACGCCGATTGAAATAAACCAACCGATCACAAAGACGATTACGGCTCCGATGATCGCTGGAATAAATCCCAGGAATCCCTGCCAAAGATTTTGCAAAGCATTAATGGTTACTGAATACCAATCTCCAACCATAACAAAATATTACTTAATTATTGAGCTTTTTCGACCTTTGAAAGATTAGTATATTATACAACCCCCAGTCAAACAAAAAAGCCATCTACCTGTGGATAACTCAAGAGGGCCTTTGGCGGCAAATTAATATTCGCTACTCTAAAGTCATTGTTCTGCACTTTTCACGCAGTAAGTCGCCCCTGTTTCTTCCAACCTAGCGCACAACGTCCATCTACAACTATTCACTTGGCAAGGGGGAGTTCCCTACCCTACATTATCAGGCTCGTACCAGTAATAGTAGGCTGAGCTATTAATCGGGTCTTTCGGTATAGAACCAAGAAACCCTTCTGTAACCAAATCTCGCAGGTCGCTGGTTGCTCCCCAATCAGCTTGGGGAGGATTCACGGGACAACCAGATCCTTGAGTTCCGATACTTGAATCACACCAATGTCCCTCCGGTGGATATTTTTCATACCTAATTTGATATAGCTCAAAGGCCATTTGAACAGCTCTCAAATCCTGTTTTCTAACGCTGTCTCTCGCTTTCGCTCTCACTCCCTGCATACTCACCAAAACGATACTGGAGAGAAGTCCAATAATAGCAATGACCACCAAAAGTTCAATAAGCGTAAAACCTTTTTTAGCTTCTACTGGCATAAATTTTTTTATGGTCCCCCTGTTGCGGGGGGAGGCGTAAAAATTTCTTGCTCCCCACCTCTACCAGAAAATAAGAAAATAGAGACAATAATCGCCAATACTATAAACCCTAAAATAACATAAAATGCCTGCCTTTCATTTTTTATTAAGCCACCCGAATATTTAATTAGCCACCGAATAATTTTTGGGGTAGTAGGAGAAACATAAGGCCCGGGGGACCATTGCCCGCTTTGAGATTTTGGAGCCGACTCTTCCAATTTTTTGCTTAAATCTATTCCACTTTTATCGTTTTTTTGAGCCATAATATATAATGAAAAATTTTCTTTTACCCTTCGACTAACGCTCAGGGCAAGCAAAATGTGGTTCGAGCCGAAGATTCTACGACAGCAGTCAGGCAAAAGAAGAGGTTAATTAATTTTTTTGTCCAATCTCTTTTATGTCAGCTTCTTCAAGAATTCTCAGCACGTCGCGAGCAATATTACGACTAAACTCTTTACCAAAAATAGAAAGGTTGTCTAACTGTTTGATGAGCAATACGATCAAAAACACGGATGTACCAAAGATAATCTTGAGTATATTAACCCAAAACAAATCTGTCTGTAAGAAATGGAAAGAAATAATAGTTAGACCAGCAAAGATATAGATCAAAATCCACTGAAACAATATAAGGCGCTGTTGGTAGGCGGCAATAATACTTTTACGGTTTGCCTGCAGCGCCTGGATGGCGCCCCAAATACCGTCAAATAAATTATTATTCTTTACGAGGCTTGCTTCATCATCGGTTACGCTTCCCATGGCTTTGGTTAAGCTCGTTATGGTCGTTGAGGGATGGAACTCGTTGTATGCCCAGTCGTTGTTATCAAGAATTCTCGTGTAATGCGCTCTGATAATTTCTCGCATCTCCGATTGTATTCTCGGAATAAGACCGAAAACTCTGTACAGGGTTGAGTAGAGACCGTCTCGCTCTGCGATAATATCAACTATTTTGTTATAGCGGTCATTCTGCCTGGCAATAAAGAAACCGGAGAACAAAGCAAAAAAGAAGACGCTCGCAACTATTAATTGTGACGCGAAGTCTAATGATATATTCAGCTTCACTTCAAAGACAAAAAAAGAGAAGATAACAATAAAGGATATGATCAGCAATGTATATAATTTATTCATGTTTTATTTAAAAAATTTTCTTTTACAAAATGTGGTTCGAGCCGATGAAGTGGTGGACCCAGGCAGAGTCGGACTGCCGTCTCCGCTTTGCAAAAGCGGTGTTCTACCACTAAACTATGGGCCCATGGCAACATTAGTATCGATCAATCAAAGCTTGAATTGCCATCATGAGTTCTCGCTTTTTCTCCACGCCCATAACATAAATACCACATGTTCCGTGCCTTAGAGATTCTTTATAAGAATAAGTTCCTTTTCTTGATTTGCGAATCTGTGTTTTATAAAATTGTGTCCTATTATGTTAAACACCGAGTGTTTAACAATCTATTCTTTCTTTGGTTCTTCTTTGGGAGGTTCTGCTCTTTTTTCCTCTGATTGAGGCGAGACCTCAATCACTTTTTCGGCGGGCTTGGACGCTTCCGCCGCAGGTTTCTTCGATTTTTTGTGAACCGGGATTTTCTTGCTTTCCAAAATACCTTCTTTCACCAGCAAATTATGAACGGTGTCGGAAGGCTGGACTCCTTGAGACAACCAGTATTGAACCCTTTCTTTTTTCAAAGCTTTTTCCTTTGTCAAAGGATTGTAAGTCCCCACTTCTTCCACAAAACGACCACCTCTGGGTGGATTCTTTTTTTCGGTCACGACGATTTTGAAGGCAGGCTGATTCTTCTTGCCGATCCTAAATAAACGAATGACTAGCATACCCCGTTAGAAGTTTGTCGTCCCTGATATTAAGTAATTATAGAAAAGACAAACTATTAATAATTATTACCCCTATTAGTGCTTTGCATAAAAATTTTCTTTAGAAAAAATTTTTCTGCCTAAAACTTCTAACGGGGCATAATAAGATATTATACTCTTACCATTTTTTAATTTCAAGGGCTTTCTTGGCGGCAGCCACTTCGGCTTCCTGCTTGGAAGAACCCTCTCCCTGGGCAATCAATTTGTCTTTCAGAAAAACGCCAAGGACAAAATGCCTGGCATGGTCCGGCCCCCATTCTTTCAGAACCCGGTAAGTGGGGGTGATGCCCGTTCTTTCCTGGGCTTCTTCCTGAAAAAGCGATTTGGCGTCCCGGAAAAGCTGTTCTTCGATAATCCGAGGCAGTTCTTTGATTAAGTTCTTGAGAAGGAATTTTTGGCAAGGCTTGTAGCCTTGGTCAAGATACAACCCCCCGACGAAAGATTCAAAAGTATTGGCTAAGATATATTGACGCGCTTTACCAAGCTCTTTGGCTTCTCCCCGACTCAAAAGAAGGAAATCGTTGAACCCCAGTTCCTGGGAAATCTGAGAGAGCATTTTGGCGTTGACTAAAGCCGCCCGCCAGTTGGTCAAAACTCCTTCTGACTTTTTGGGATATTTAGCGAAAAGATACTCGGTCACCACTAATTCAATCACCGCATCTCCCAAAAACTCCAGTCTTTCATTGTGAGAAAGATGAAATTTAGGATTCTCATTCAAATAAGAACGGTGAACGAAAGCCTGAATCAGAAAATCCTTCTTTTTAAACTTAAGGCGCAGTTTTTTCTCCAGTTTTTTAAAATCCATTGATTATCAAAATAAATTGAAAATTTATTGAGGATTGGGCACTGAATTTTTAATTCATTGATTATTCCTTGTTTTCGATTTCTTTATAGACCGTGCCTAAAACGCCATTAATGAATTTGCCCGAACTTTCTCCCCCGAAAGTCT
>CAYZHR010000068.1:0-3930 GCA_964477885.1 uncultured Candidatus Saccharibacteria bacterium | reverse complement strand
AAGCAGGGAGCCGGGCAGCGGTTCAGTTGATACCAGAGGCAGGGTTTTTTAGGCAGATTGCGGCATGTTCTGTAAGGAAAGACCTTTCTTAAAACTTTCAAAGTTTCTTTCAAAGCTTTCCCGTCAACGAAAGGCCCTACGAGCCCCGGCCTCGTTAACGGGGCCGGGGCTCGTTTTGGTTGATGAGTAATAAAAACCCTGGGAAATTTCTCTTTGGTGACGCCGACGTAAAAGTAGTTTTTGTCGTCTCGCCAAACGACATTGTATTTCGGCTGGTACTTTTTAATCAGACTGGCTTCTAAAATCAAAGCCTCGATCTCCGAATCGGTTTTAATATAGGCCAATTGCTTAACCTGGTTAAGCAATTCCCGATGTTGACGGACTCGGTCGCGAAGGTTGATGGCTTTGCCAATGTAAAGGAGCTTAGCTCCTTTTTTGAAGGTATAAACCCCAACTGTTTTCGGCAGTCGAGAAATTTTGTCTTTTTTCAGGAATTTAAATTTCTCCATACCCTGAATTTTAATTCAAATTTTCCAATAAAACAAGAAGTTCCGGACAATGTCCGGAACTTGGGGATAAAACAGAGAGTTAAATGATTATCCTCGCGAGCCGAGCCAGCGAGTCGCCTTGAAGTGCATTAAGAAATCCGATGGCTGGGTGGGGGACGGGAAGCTAATGCCTGGCGTTAAGGAGATATATAGCGTATGCATTCCATTTGCTCGCAGAAGGACCTTTTGTCCCAGTTCGTAATATTCTGGAGCACCCGCTTTTTCCTGGTGATAGTCGATGGCGACCATGCCGGAAAGCGAGATAGAGGGATTGTCGGCATGATCTAAGTAGTATATGACCTCCTGGTCGACGGGCATCAGGTTCGTGATTTCGTAAGTTACCGTGAATGTCTGTCCTGGCTTTATGTGCGTGTTCATTTCGACAATCCGGACGTCAACGGTTTGAACGTGGACACTGAATGCGCTGTCGAATATCACCTCTTCCCCCTCAATCTTAAATAGCTGGTTTCGGAGAGAGGTTAGTTGGTTTTCTAGCGCGGCGATCTGGGCTCGCAATTCGTCTACGGAGATTCCGCCGGCCGCTACGACCGAGCCTGCCGGGCTACCCAGAATGAGCGTGGCCAGGACTATTAGGGTGATTACAATCTTCTTCTTCAATTTACTGCCTCCTTTATTTTTTTACTCTCTGTTTGCAACTATTATATCACCTTTATTATATTTTGTCAATCTTAGAGCTCCTTATCTTAGAAAGCTTCCTTGTCATCCCTTGACAATTGGCGTATAATGAATAACTTATATGCCCCGTTAGAAGTCCTAAGACAGAAAAAATTCTCGAATTTTTTCTGTAAGGCGTTTACGGGGTGATAAGAATTAATAGTCCATCTTCTCTGTAATTACTCACTTGCAGAGATAACAGACTTCTAACGGGGTATGACCGAGGATTTTATCAAAATCAGGGGAGCCAGAGTCCACAATCTCAAAAACATCAGCCTGGATATTCCTAAAAATAAATTGGTGGTTATCACCGGAATTTCCGGTTCGGGCAAATCTTCTTTGGCTTTTGACACTTTGTACGCCGAGGGCCAAAGAAGATATGTTGAAAGCCTGTCGGCTTACGCCCGCCAGTTCTTGGGAGTGATGGACAAGCCCGACGTCGATAAGATTGAAGGCATTTCGCCGGCCATTTCCATTGACCAGAGAAAAGCTTCCCACAACCCGCGCTCCACCGTCGGCACGATTACCGAGATCTATGACTATCTCCGCCTTTTGTTTGCCAGAGTCGGCGTGCCTCACTGTCCCAAATGCGGCAAAATTATCTCTCGTCAAACCATCGATCAAATAGTCGAACAGGTTTTGCAGCTGCCCAAAAACAGCGAAATCATTATTTTAGGTCCGGTGATACGTAGCAAAAAAGGGGAACACCAGGGTATTTTGGAAGAAATTCAGAGAGCCGGCTTTGTCAGAGTTAGGATTGATAACGTCATCTATCGGGTCGATGAGGTTTTACCTCATCTCCCACCTCGCCTTACTTCGCGAGGCTCGGCGGTCGAAGAGGCTTTAAGTTTGGAATTAGACCGCAAAAAGAAGCACGATGTCGAAGTGGTAGTGGACAGATTGGTTTTGGACAAGGAATTGGACAAGCCGAGACTGGTTGATTCAATTGAGACAGCGTTAAAATTAGGCAAAGGCATCGTAATTATTGGACATGCGATGTCCAACGGAAAGACATCGCATGTCCAACAAACGAAAGACTTGGTTTTTTCAGAGCATTTTGCCTGCGAGGATTGTAATGTTTCTTTGCCTGAGTTGGAGCCGCGCCTGTTTTCTTTTAATTCTCCTTTTGGCGCTTGCACCGCTTGCCAGGGCTTGGGCGAGAAACTGGAAGTCGACCCCGATTTGGTTATTCCCAACCGCAACCTGACCGTGGGAGAAGGAGCAATTTTCCCTTGGGCTCACGCTTCCCATAAGGTCGGGCGGCAGGGTTATTTTTGGTGGCAATTGCAGGATTTGGCTAAAAAATACCGTTTCGATTTGGATGAGCCGGTCAAAAACCTGCCCAAGAAAATCGTTGACTTGATTTTATACGGCGACGGTGATTTCCAAGGAGTTATCCCCAATTTGGAAAGAAGATATCATGAGACCGATTCGGATTATACCCGTCAGGAGATTGAACAGTATATGATTGAGAAAGATTGCGAGGTTTGCCGGGGCAAAAGACTGAAGCCGGAAGTTTTGGCTGTCACCGTTCTGGGCAAATCAATCGACCAGATCGTTGAAATGCCCATTAGCCGGACCAAAGAATTCTTCGCCACCGCCAAGATTAAAGCCGAAGAACTGAAAATTGCTGGCACCATTATCAAAGAAATTCTCAACCGTCTGCAGTTCTTGATTGACGTTGGTTTGGATTATCTGACCATGGACAGGCAGGCGGCGACTCTGGCCGGGGGAGAGGAGCAGAGAATCAGGCTGGCGACCCAGATCGGTTCCAAACTGACCGGCGTTTTGTATATTTTGGACGAACCTTCTATTGGCCTTCATCCCAGGGACCAGGGCAGGCTGATTGAGACTTTGAAGAAATTGCGCGAACTGGGTAACAGCGTCGTCGTTGTCGAACACGACCCCCAGACAATTCTGGCCGCCGACCACGTCGTTGATATCGGGCCGGGAGCCGGCAAGCACGGCGGCAGGGTTATTTTTGAAGGAACGCCCAAAGAATTGCTCAAAAGTCGTACTCTCACCGGGGATTATATGGCCGGTCGGAAGAAAGTCGAAGTTTACGGAAGTCGCACTTCCGTAAGCTTACGGAAGTGCGACTTCCTCACTATTAAAGGCGCTAAAGAGCACAATCTGAAAAACATCGACGTTAAAATCCCTTTGGGCAAATTTTGCTGCATCACCGGCGTTTCCGGTTCGGGCAAGAGCAGTTTAATGAACGACATTCTGGCTCGCGCCCTTTTGAAGAAGTTTTACCGGGCCAAGGAAGAGCCCGGGGAACATAAAGAAATAATCGGTACGGATAATTTGAACAAAGTGGTTTTGGTCGATCAGTCGCCGATTGGCCGCACGCCCCGGAGCAACCCGGCCACCTACACCGGCGCTTTCTCCTATATTAGGGATTTATTTACCAAAACAAAAGAAGCCAAAGTCCGGGGCTACGGCCCAGGCCGTTTTTCTTTCAACGTCAAAGGAGGCAGGTGCGAGGCGTGCGAGGGACAGGGAGTCAAGAAAATCGAGATGTATTTTCTACCCGATGTTTATGTGCAGTGCGCTGACTGTAAGGGCAGAAGGTTCAATCAGGAGACTTTGGCCGTGGAATACAAAGGCAAAAACATCTCTCAGGTTCTGGAAATGACGGTTGAAGAAGCCTTGACCTTTTTCAAAAATATCCCCGGCCTTTACGAAAAATTGAAGACGCTGAACG
>CAYZHR010000067.1:0-3964 GCA_964477885.1 uncultured Candidatus Saccharibacteria bacterium | reverse complement strand
TAGCCAAAGGCAATTATTCCGCCAACCGCGCTTCTCTCATGCTCCCCTTCCTAATTATCCTCTCTGCTTTTGGTCTGCAAAAACTTTATCAAAAATTCAAACCAAAATATCTTGTCCCTCCCCTTTTGGCTCTTTTTCTTTTCGACAGCCTTTATTTCCTCCAGTTATACTTTTTTCAGGCCAATCACATCTTGGCTGACGGCCTGCTTTTCGGTCGAAAACAAGCCGTCGAATACGTCAACCGGCACTTTCCTGATCAACAAATTATTTTTTCCACCAAACTTTCTGAACCCCAAGCCTATGTTGCCTTTTTTACTCCACAAAGTCCCCAAACCACTCAACAATACAGCCCCGATTGGCTAAGATTTCAAACCGAGGGACGTTCCTTTTTGGATCAACTCGGTCGATACCAACTTGGCCGCTTCACTTTTCAAGCCCTCGATTTTGTCCGCGATAGTCAACTAAAAGATACCACTCTGGTTGGCTTGCCGGAAGATTTTCCTCCTGATATTAAAACTTATACCATTTTTTATCCCTCCGCCGTCAGTCAAAAACCAGCCATAATTATCCATCAAAATGAAACTCTCTAAAAAAACCTTTCTACTTTTATTTATCTTTCTTAGCTCTTTTTCTCTTCATCTTTTCAAGATAAACAACTTTCCGCCTAGTTTAAATTGGGACGAGGTCTCTCACGGCTACAACGCCTTTTCTATTCTCAAAACCGGTCGCGATCAATGGGGTCAATTTCTCCCCCTTATCTTTCGTGCCTATGGAGACTACAAACTGCCCCTCTACATTTATCTAACCGTTCCTTTTGTTTTAATTTTTGGTCTAAATCCGCTTTCAGTTCGCTTACCTTCAGCTCTTGCCGGCGCTCTTATTCCCGTTTATGTCTACAAAATCACCCTTCATTTCAGCAAAAACAGCTATCTCTCTCTGCTTACCGCTTTCATCACTCTACTTTCTCCCTGGTCAATTTTCTTATCCCGCATCGCTCTCGAAGCCAATCTCTTTTGTCTGTTATTTCTTGTTTCTTTCTACCAATTACTCCGCTCAAAACCCCTTGCCAGCGCTAACCTTTACGCGCTTTCACTTTTCACCTACAATTCCAGTCGTATCCTTTTACCTTTTTATCTAATCGTCCTCTTCTTAAGTCTAAAAAAACAAAAGTCTTGGTCAAAAAAGAAAATCATTTGGCTTCTACCCCTTCTTTTTGCCATAATTGTTTTTCTCGTCCAAAGTCTCAATTCTACCGGCCAAGCCCGCTACCACTGGGTTTCCCTGCTTGACTCCGGTGCTATCAATCGCATCAACGAACTTCGTGCTGTTTATCCTCGTTTTTTAATTAACAAAATCACTTATTTTATCTTCACCGCCGCCAAAAACTATCTGTCTCACTTCAATCCCCGTTTTCTTTTCGCTTCCGGCGGTTCTCATTATCAATTTAATATTCCCGATTTTCCTCTCATCAGCCCCTTTTTTCTTCCCTTTCTCTTTTTTGGTTTAATTTTTTCTTTTTCTCACCCTTGGCTTCTTTATTTTTTCTTAATCTCCGTTGTTCCTTCGGCCATCACTCGCGACGCCCCCCATACCCTTAGAAGCATTATTTTTCTCCCCCTGTCCAGTCTTTTAATCGGCTTCGGGTTGCAAAAATTTATTAAAAAAGCACCGAAAATCACCTTGGTTCTTCTTGTTTTCATTCTTCTTTACCAACAAATAAATTTCTGGTCTCGTTACCAACAATACACCATCACTTATTCTCAATCCTGGCAATACGGCTACAAACAAGTCGTCTCTTTGGTCAAAAAAAATTATCAAAAATATAATCACATCATTATCACCAAAAAATACGGAGAACCTCATCAATTTATTCTTTTTTATTGGCCCTGGGACCCTTCTGTTTATCAAAATGATTCAGCAAAAATTTGGGACTATCACGCCAATTGGTATTGGGTTGATGCTTTTGATAAGTTTCAATTTATAAATGACTGGGAAATAACCAATCTCTCGCCTCTACCATCCACTCTTTTAGTCACCAGCCCTAAAAATTATCCCGTCGGTGGCCAGCTTTTATCCACTATCAATTTTCTTGATGGCAGCTTTGCCTTTGATATCATAAGCTATGAATAAAAAATTGCTTTTTATTTTTTTACTTTTTTCTTCACCCTTTGTCTGGTGGAATCTCTTTAAACCCGCAACCTTTTTTTCAGAAGTCAGTCAGCTGCCACATTATCTCGTTAACCAAAGAAAATCAATTTTTTCAGAAAAAAAAATAAAATATATCAACGATGCCCGTTGGTACTCTCTCACTCCCATCTTGGGTCGATTTTTTTTCAACAAACTATATCTCATACCCGACGAAGTCTTCTATGGCCTGCAAGCTATTTCTCCTCACAATTTTTATTCTCAATCCGGTTTACATAATTCTACCCCCAAGAACACCCCGGCCATTCCCTTTATCCTTTTCCCTTTTACTGTCTCTGGCCTATATCAAATTATAAAAACTAAGAGGCTAACCAGTATATTTATATTTTTTCTCACCGCCTTGATCCCGATTCTTACCGGCCAGCCTGACCTGTTTTTCCTTTTTCCAACCCTAATTGTTTATCTCTATTTTTCTTATTTCTCCATCAAAAATCTAAAAAACCCCCATATTTTTCTTCTGCTTTTGCTTTTACTTTTTTATAATTTATTTATTGTTGCCAGAATAAATCTTTTGTGAAAAAAATAAACCGTCTTCACCTCGTTGTCATTTTAGTTTTTTCTCTTCTGATTCGTTTCGTTCAAATTTCCCGTTACCCTATCCACCTTTCCATGGATGAAGCCGCCATCACCTACAACGCTTACTCCATTGCCAAAACCGGCAAAGACGAATGGAATCAAAAGTTTCCTCTGGCCTTCAAATCTGCCGGTGACTACAAACCACCCGTTGCTGTTTATCTGACCGCTCCCGTCGTTTATGTTTTTGGCCTAAATGAATTTAGCAGTCGTTTTGTTTCCGCTCTACTTGGCGGTCTTACTCCGTTTATTCTCTACCTTCTCTTAATCGAAATTAAAATTAATCCCAAGCCGTCCTTCTTTACTTCACTTTGGCTAGCCGTTCTTCCTTGGCACATTCATTTTTCCAGAGCCAGCTTCGAGGCCATTACTGCTCTTTTCTTTTTTGTCACCGGTCTTTACTTTTGGCTTAAATGGCTAAAACACCGTCACTGGTCACAACTGTTTTTTTTTGTTATCGCTTTTTCACTTTCAGTTTGGTCATATCACGCCGAAAGACTTTATGTCCCCCTTGTCACCTTTTACTTATTCTTAAGCCGGAGAAAATCAATTATCGCTAACCTCAAAAAAACTAACTCAAAGCACCTAATTCTTATCGCGCTGGTTTTTTTAATTTTCACTCTGCCTTTTCTAAAACTAACCTTTTTCACCCCGGCCATTACTAATCGCGCCGCCTCCACCTCTATCCTACGGGAAAGTTCTCTGGCCAACAGCCTTCACCAAAACTATCACTCCTTGACCGAAAAAATTTTTGATAATAATTTATTTTTAATTCTTCAACACTGGTTTAACAAATACTTAAGCTATTTCGATTTCCGTTTCCTTTTCTGGAAAGGTCTTCAGTTTACCCCGCCCCAACACCCCGACTTAGGCATCCTTCTGCCTTTGGATATCATTATAATCGCCATCGGACTTTTTCATCTGATAAATCACGGCCGTAAAAATCATCTTTATCTGTTTACCGCCCTCTTTTTTCTCGGGCCCTTACCTGCTTCCCTCACCATGAATTACCAACATCCGCTTCGGGCTCTCACTTGGCTTCCTGCCTTTTTCATCCCCATCGCTTACAGCTTTGAATATCTAACCAAAATCAAATGGCAAAAAATCATTTTGGCTTCCCTTTTTATTTTTTATATCACCAGTCTTGTTTTTTTTGTCAACATCTACACTCGCCTTTTCCCTTTCT
>CAYZHR010000066.1:0-4006 GCA_964477885.1 uncultured Candidatus Saccharibacteria bacterium | reverse complement strand
CGTACAGACGTCGGGCGTCTGTACGCAAAGTCTGTACGCAAATTCATTTTATTTATTTAAAAAATTCTAATAATTTTTCCAGGGGCCAGCAGTTTACAATATCTTCTTTCTCGGCCCAGCCTCGACGAGCTTGAGCGACACCAAACTCCATGAATCTCAACTGGTCTTTCTGGTGGGCATCAGTGTTGATGGCCATTTTTACCCCGGCTTCCTTGGCTCTGCGGATATTCTGGTCGTTTAAGTCAAGCCTTCCGGGATGAGAGTTGATTTCCAAAACGACGTGATAGTGCTTAGCCGCTCTTAAGACTTTGTCGAAATCGCACTGATATTCGTCTCTCCTTTTCAAAATCCGGCCGGTCGGGTGGGAAAGAATGTTGATGTGCGGATTTTTCATGGCTCTGATTATCCTTTCTGTCATTTTACTTTTTTCCATTTTAAAACTGGAGTGGACTCCGGCAATGGCATAATCCAGCTTCTCCAGGGCCTCATCCTTAATATCAATCGAACCGTCATTCAAAACGTTAGTCTCAGCCCCTTGCAAGATTTTAAAACCTTTCAGTTTTTGATTTAGTCTGTCGATTTCTTTTCTCTGTCGGGCCAGTTGTTTTTCATTTAATCCGTGCTCGATGCGGAGGAATTTGGTGTGGTCAGAAATACCCAAATATTGATAACCCATCACCTGGGCAGCCCGAACCAGCTCCATAATTGAGTTGACGCCACCGTCCCAGTCGGAATGACAGTGCAAATCGCCTCTAATGTCGCCATGCCCAATGAGTTTCGGCAACTTGCCTTGAAGCGCCGCTTCAATCTCGCCCTGATCTTCCCTTATTTCCGGCGACATCCAAGCCATACCCAAAGCTTTATAAATTTCTTCCTCGGTCCGGCCAGCGATTATTTTTTTCCCCTTAAAAAGTCCGTACTCTGAAAGTTTCAGGCCTTTGTCGATGGCAATCCGGCGGACGGCGATATTATGTTCTTTCGACCCGGTGAAATACTGCAGGGCGGAGCCATAGAATCTTTTGGGCACCACTCTGACGTCCATATCGAAACCTTCTTTTAACCTGACGGAAGATTTGGTTGTGCCCTTGGCCCAAACTTTTTCCACTTCGGGTTGAGAAATAAAAAAATCCATCACCTTAGACGGATTTTTGGAAATAACCAAAAAGTCAACATCGCCAATGGTTTCTTTCATGCGACGGACCGAACCAGCCGGATCAACCCTCTCCACTTCCTTCAACGTTTCTAATCTTTCGTGAAAAACTTTTACTTGCGGCAAAATATCTCCCAAAAGAAACCTGCCTTTGCTTCTTTTCAAAAACCTAATACCTTCCAGAATGTTCTTTTCGGTTTTTTCCCCGAAACCGAATAAGGGAGCGATTTTATGGGCTTTGGCCGCTTTTTCCAAATCTTTCATGTTTTTAACGCCTAGTTTCTGATAAAGAATTTTTGTCTTCCTCGGCCCCATCCCCTCAACCGCCGTTATCTCGTCTATATTCAAGGGCATTCTTTTTTTAAATTGCTGGTGGTATTTGATTTTTCCGATTTTCAGATATTCCTCAATTTTTTCAGCAATGCTTTTGCCAACGCCCGGGATTGCTTCTAAAGCTTGCCGACCGCCTTGGCGATAAATATTTTCGATGTCTTCTTTCAAAGTTTCCAGGGCAATGGCTGCTTTTTGATAGGCATAGGGTTTGAAAGGGACTTCATCCATCTCGAGATAACTTGCAATCTCGTAAAAGATTTTGGCAATTTCTTGGTTCTTCATTGACCGAGTTTTTATTTATATAAAAACGAAGGTAAAGACGAGAATCTTATTCTCGTCGCTTATTGTTTTGGCAAATAGGGCTCCTGCAGCCCCTTGACTTCGGGAACCCGAGGCGATTTGCGGTCTTTGGGACAAATATCATCGTAAATCAGAAACGGCAGAAAGCTGGAAACCAAAACGAAAATCCCTGCGCCGATAAACAAAACATTAAACCCAAAAGTACTCGCCACCATACCTCCCAAGGCACCCGAGATGCCGGCGCCAATGCCAATGACGGTTGATCTGGCCGACCATTCAAACGCTTCTTTTCCTTTATCGATGTGGCGGGTAAAAATAGCCGACCAAGCCGGAATATTCATCGCCATTCCTAAAGAATAAAGGGCCTGCAGGGCATAAATGTGCCAGGGCTGGGAGCTGAAAATATAGCCAAAAATAGAAAAAGCGGCTAAGAGATTTCCGATGGCGACAAAGTAAAGATCATCCTTCTCGCCGTGGTTTTTGTCCAGGTATTTGCCGAAAGGAATCTGCAGAAGCGATTTAACTCCCCAATAGACCGCCATGGCAAAACCAGCTATTTTGGCGGCTTCAGCCGTATCGCCAACCGTGATTTTTTGCGCTACGAAAATGGCAAAAATCGGAGCAATAAATCCGAAACCGGCCAACAAGGCAACATCGGACGCAGTGATTATTTTGATAACTTTATTGATTGATTTAAGCATAGATTATCTAATTGTATCAAAAAACCGCCCTTTATTCATCAAGCCTTCAACCTTCCTGAAAAGAGCGACCCGGAGCAACCTCATACCTAACTTCATAAAAATTGCCAAGCCAATGAAGGCCAGAATCAATTCAGCCGCTCTTTGAATCATGGTGAAGGCAGGGGCAATGCTGGCTCCAATGCCCAAGGCCTGAAAAGAAAAAGTCTGGATTATTTCGTGCGAACCCAAGGCCGTCGGAATGGGAATCATCAAAACAAAATAGTAAAACCCCAAAACAGATAAAGCGGAAAAAATACCGACGTTCTTCCCCAAAAACAGTATTAAGACCCAGCAGCGCAGCCAGGTAACGGCCACCCTCAAAAAAGCCAGAGCCGAAGCCTGCCATAATCCTTTTTTCTTGAATTTAAAGAAATGAAATACCTCATTTTCAATTTCAATCAAAGATTCCTGATTGGGAAACTTTTTAATGAGAAATTTGTTGAAAAAACGGGCGATGCTTTCTCTTTTAAAAATCTTGAAATAAAAAAAGGCGGCAGCCAAAACCAGAAACAAAATGACTACTCCAAATATTATCCCCAAGTTGCGGGACGGCAGTCCGGTCTTGAAAAAGAAAAAAAATAGGCCGACTATTATGGCGATTAAAAAGGATGTTAGTTCTAAAATTTTATCAATCAGGATTGAAGCGATGGCTTTTTGGCGGGTAACTGCATGTTTTTCTTTTAAGATGTATCCCCGGAAGATTTCTCCGCCCAGAACTATCATCGGAAAGAGATAAACCAAGGAAAAACCGGCCAAATACGGGCCGAGCAGCTCGCGGTGAGACAGTTTATGCCCTTGATTTTTCAAAATAACCTGCCACTTCCACATGCCGAAAAAAAGCATCAAGAAAGTCAAGAATAAAATGATCATTCCGTGCCAGCCGGTAAAAATCAAAAAGGCTGATTTAATTTCTTCCCAGCCTAAAAAACGAATAACCCAAATTAAGAGAACGACACCGAGAGATAAAGAGAAAAAGAAAGATAAGATTTTTTTCATTTTTTATCCTCGATCGCCTTATTTAAATCGCTCAACAGCTTATCTAAATCCAACTGATGCAGTTTGGCAGCTTCTTCAATCGTTTCCGATGTAGCCATGGGACAGCCGATGCAGTGAAGGCCGTAATCCATGAAAACAAACGTACTTTTCGGATATAATTTTGCCACCTCATTAATACTCATCTCCTTGGTTATTTTTTGATTATTTTTCATACCCCGTTAGAAGTCTGTTATCTCTATTATTAGACACTTAATTGCAGAAGAGATAGACTTTAATTTTTGTTGCTCCATTAGTGCCTCGCAGAAAAAATTTTAAAAATTTTTCTGCCCAAGACTTCTAACGGGGCATATATTTTATTATATCAAAATCAAGGAATTTAATCTATAAAAACTACTTTATTTCAAACAATATCACACCGTCGAATCTAGGACTGCCGTTTTCCCCGAAATAATACTCAAAAAAATCCTCGACCACTACCATTTTTTGG
>CAYZHR010000065.1:0-4016 GCA_964477885.1 uncultured Candidatus Saccharibacteria bacterium | reverse complement strand
GGAAAATCTAATTTTTCCTAAAAATAGCCAGTTCGTATCGTATTCTATGGCTCCGGGTCTTCGATTCGAACGAAGATTAATGGATCCCCGCCATAGCAGGGCAAACCAGTTTATCCCGCTATCGGCGGGAAGGATATTGTCCTACTTCACCCCGCCAAATTTATATTTATTATTTCCCTCCAAAGCTGCCGGGCTTGGACTCGAACCAAGATTCCATGCTCCAGAGGCATGTATCCTACCATTAGATGACCCGGCAGCTTTAGAGAGAAATTTTCTAAATGCATTTCCGCCCTTCCAGCTCTTTATTTGTTTTTCTCTTTTTCGAGCTTCTTTTATGGTTCTAAATTTTTCGACACAAATCAACTCCCATGGTCTTCCAGATTTAGTTGAATACACCTGCCCTTTATTATGACGCTCTAATCTTTTGTACGGATCCAAAGCAGTAATCCCAGTATAATATTTGTTCAACCTACTCTTTAGAACATAAAGAAAGGTCATAAATTTGGCGGGGCAAGTTAGACGAACCCGGAATGGTTCGATAAACTCATCACAAGTATTTACACTCTTAAATACCTTCTGATGGCTATCCAGCTCGAAAGCACTCCAAGTCCTACTCCAGCCGCCAGCTGAATCAGAAGAATCAAGAAAAAATTGCCGACGAAAAAACTGAAAAGATTCAAGCCGGGAGCCAGTATCTCAAACTTGGGCGAAAGAAACAGTAAAGTTACAACGAAAAGCAGAAGCGTTATTAAAGTCGCAAAAACTCCAACGACTACCCCCTGGACCAGGAAAGGACCGCGGATGAACCAATTGCTGGCTCCCACCAATCTCATGGTTTCAATCTCTTCTTTGGAGTTGTAAATGGCCAATCTAACCGTGTTGAAAGCGACCAGAACAGCGACAGCGGCAAAAATGACGCTCAAGATAATGCCAACCCAGTTGATGGTAGAAGTAATGGAGGAAAACCTTTCAATGGCCGGCTTTTTCTGGGAATAATCTATCTTGTCAATCAAAGGACTGAAAGAAGCGCTGTTCAAGAAACTGACGATGCTTTCATACTGCGACGCTTCCCAGGCCCTGACGTTCAAAGAAGCCAACAAAGGATTGACGCCGATTTCCGACAAAGACTCCATAATTACCTCGTCGTCCTGGTGACGCTGCGTGAACTTGTCCAAAGCTTCTTCCCGGGAAACGTAATCAATGCTTTTGACTTCGGGCAAAGAAGCAATCTCGTTTTTAATACTCAAAATCTCATTTTCTAAAGAAGCCTCGGTAAAATAAACGCTCATATCAACCTTTTCCTGCAAAGAACTAACCAGAAATTGGGAAGTCTGCTGCAAAAAGAAAAGCGAGCTGACGCAGGCAATCGTCATAATCATGATGAAAATGGTGGCCAGGCTCAGCCCGCCCTGCCGGCGGAAGCTCAGCCAGCCCGATTGAATTATTCGTCTGAAGGAAGTCAACATGATAAAATATAATTCGAATTCTACGAATTAGTATCCGAATTCTACGAATATTCGTGTCATTCGAATAAGAATTCGTAACATTCGGATTATAATAAGAATCTGCCCCTTTCTTCGTCTCTTATAATTTTGCCTTCTTCCAAAGTTATTACTCTCTTACCTAAAGCGTCGATGATGTCTTTGTTGTGAGTAGCCAGAATGACCGTTGTGCCCATTTCATGAACCTTCATCAACAGCCTGATGATCTCTTGGGTGTGGTAAGGATCGAGGTTGCCGGTCGGCTCATCCGCCAAAATGATCTGGGGCCGATGAATCAAGGCGCGGGCCAAAGCCGCCCTCTGCCGCTCCCCACCCGACAACTCTTCGGGAAAATTGTCGGCCCTATCAGTCAGACCGACGATTTCTAAAACTTTGGGCACGTCGTTCTCGATCTCTGCGTCGGTGCAGCCCATCACCTCCATAATGTAAGATACGTTCTCAAAAGTCGTTTTGCAAGGAAGCAACTTATAATCCTGGAAGACCGCCCCCAGTTCTCTCCGGAAATAAGGCAGTTTTTCCGGCCTGATCTGATGGACATTTTGGCCTTCAAACAAAACAATGCCCTGGGTTGGTTTCTCTTCGGCTAGAAGAATTTTCAGCAAAGTGGTCTTACCAGCTCCGGACCTGCCGACAATCGAAACAAACTCTTTCGGCTTTATCTCAAAAGAAACATTGCTCAAAGCGGTTATCGGCTTAAAGCCGGAGCGATAGATTTTGGTAACGTTTTGAAAAGTAATCATCTAACGAACCCGCCCAAGGCGGGTGAAGTTGAAGATGAGTCAAAGACTCATCGACTTTTTATTTGTGTCTAATTTCAGCTTCTACAAATTCATCCAGCTTGCCGTCCAGAACGCTCTCAATATTGGAAGTCTCAACGCCAGTGCGCAAATCCTTGACCATTTTGTAAGGATGAAGGACGTAGGAACGGATCTGGCTGCCCCATTCGATTGAAACTTGCTTGCCCTTAATCTTGGCCATTTCCTTTTCTTTTTCCTTTTCTTTCAATAGGTGAAGCTTGGCTATCAGCACCTTCATCGCCTGGGCCTTGTTTTGGCCCTGCAGTCTTTCCAACTGACAGGAAACGACGATCTTCGTCGGCAGATGAGTGATTCTGACAGCCGACTCTCTTCGATTGACATACTGACCGCCCGGGCCCGATGCCCGGAAAGTTTCAACTTTCAACTCTTCCGGCTTTATCTTGATTTCGGCCTCTTCGGCTGCAGAAATCTCCGGCAAAACCTCAACCATAGCAAACGAAGTGTGGCGCAGATTCTTCGAGGAGAAGGGAGAAATGCGGACAAGTCGGTGAACGCCCGACTCTTTTCTCAAAAAGCCGTAAGCGTAAGCACCTCTGACTTCCAAAGTGACGGACTTGGTGCCGATCCGGCCCTCCGGACCCGGTTCACCGAAAGACTGTTCCAAAATCTTGGTTTTGAAGGATTTCTGATCGCAGTATTTCAGATACATCCTCAATAACATCGTTGCCCAGTCCTGGGCGTCCTGGCCGCCCGCACCAGCATAAACCGACAAAATGGCCGAACCTTTGTCGTACTTGCCCGCAAGGAAAATCTGCAGTTCCTTTTCAGCTATCTTTTCAGCCAGCACCTTGAGATCGGTTTCGCTCTCCAATTTTTCGAAATCAGCCACCTCCTGGTGAAGTCCAGAAAGTTCCTGGGTAACTTTAACCGCTTTTTCTTTGTCCTGCCAGAAGTCGGGCCGCTGGATTTCTTTCTCTAATTCTTTGGCTTTCTCTCTTTTTGCGGCGACGTCAAAGACGGTCCGCCAACTGGCGGAGTTTACTTTGTAAATCGGCTGTTTTTTCCGAATCATTTGTCATATCTTTTTAGATTTTAGCATGTTTTAGATAAAAAACAAGTTGGCCAATTAAAAAGGCGAGGTTGAACCAAGACAGATTCTCCCTCGCCTTTCCTTATTGAAGGATAGGGGCTCCCAAATACAGGAGCAGGATGCTGACGGCGGCCAGATACCAGAAAAAGTCAGGCAAGGGCCCCCACCATCTCTTGTGCCAGGGGATTCTTCCTTTTCTGAAGTTCTTAATCCCGTAGTGGGGATTAAATATGAACCAAAAAAGATCTTCCAGCAAGAGCAACTCCGCCAAAAAGCCCAGTATCAGGCTTTCCAGGCGCAGGCTCCAAGGCACAAAGAAAACGGGCAAATGGGCTATGGTTGAGAGGAAAACCCAGAGATAAAAATGATACCCGGTCAAGGGTCTCCCGCCGCTTAACTTCAACAGCCATCCCTTTTCTATCCGCCAGCAGGGCAGATTTTTGGCCCAGCCGTCTTTACCTTCAATTTGGATTTCAAGATTAGCGAAGATAACTACCAGAATAAAGACGAAAACCTGAAAAGCTATCAATTTTTCCCTCCTAAAATTTAATGCGCTATAGCATAGTATAATACAATAAATAAAAAAAGTCAAGCCAGGGCTTGAAAAATTGGAGCCGATGGGCAGAATCGAACTGCCGTCTATGGTTTACGAAACCATTGCTTTGC
>CAYZHR010000064.1:0-4140 GCA_964477885.1 uncultured Candidatus Saccharibacteria bacterium | reverse complement strand
AAGATGAGACCGGCCCTGTTTGGGCCAAAAAAGAAGACTCTCGAACAACCAAGGTCGGCAAGTTTCTCAGAAGAATTCACCTTGACGAATTGCCTCAGATGATTAATGTCTTAAAAGGAGAAATAAGCCTGGTGGGACCCAGGCCCGAACGTCCGGAATTCGTCAAAAGACTTGAAGAAGAAATCTCCCACTATCACATCCGCCACCTGATTAAGCCCGGTTTTACCGGCTGGGCTCAGATAAAATTCCGTTACGGTCGCTCGGTCATGGACAGCCAGGAAAAATTCCAGTATGATTTATATTATCTAAAAAACAGGAACTTCTTTTTAGATTTGGGAATTTTATTAAAAACTTTACAACTATTTTTCAAAAAAGAGTAAGCCTAATATGAAAAACAAAAAAGGATTTACCTTGTGGTTTACCGGCCTGCCCAGCTCCGGTAAGTCAACTCTGGCGGATGCGGTAGCCGACGAACTCAAAAAACAGGGGGTGTTGGCGGAAAGACTGGACGGAGATTTGTTCAGGCAAACTATTTCCAAAGACCTTGGCTTTTCGCCCGAAGACATTCAAAAAAATAACGAGCGAGTCGCTTTTGTCGCTCAGCTTCTGACTAAAAACGGGGTAGCGGTTGTGGCTTCTTTTGCCTCGCCCTATCGCCAAGACCGAGAAAAAGCCAGGGAGCAAATCAAGGACTTTGTTGAAGTTTACGTCAAATGTCCCCTGACTGAGTGCATTAAAAGAGACTCTCGGGGCAATTACAAAAAAGCTTTGGCGGGAGAGATACCAAATTTCATCGGCATCTCTCAATCCTACGAAACGCCTGTCAATCCGGAAATTGTCGTTGAAACCGATAAAGAAAGTGTTGCTGAAAGTACAGAAAAAATAATAGCCGCCTTGAAAAAGCTGGATTACCTTAGTTAGTCAGACTCTTTTTCGAATAATCTATCGCCGGAATCGCGAAGTTCTATTAAGACTTGAGCAATTTCAGCTCTCACTAAGTAATCTGGAATGTTTTGACTGGCCAATAAAGTTTGCCTAATTTTCGTGCCGCTCAAATCCAATCTTTGTTCTTTCCCGTGAGGGCAGTTATTTGTCACCTGGCCGCACGCCTGACAAAAATAAGCAGCTTCAAACATAACTGGTTGTATGCCCAAGCCCGGGGCAAGCTTTTCAAAAAGTCTTTGAGAAGCGTCGGCCGGATAATAATTGCCTACGCCGGTGTGGTCTCTTCCGACGATAAAATGGCTGCAGCCGAAATTCTTGCGGCAAAGAGCGGTAAAGATCGCTTCCCGAGGACCGGAATATCTTGAATAGGTGTTGAAAGCAGCGATTAAGGCGGGATAAGGACTGTAATAATTATTTTTCAACATCACCTCGTAAGCCTTTAAGATGGCTTCGGCCGAAAAATCAGTCTCTTTTTTAGGGCCGATGACCGGGCTGATGAACAAAGCGTCTGCTCCGACCGAGTCCAGGGCGGCTTTTTGGATAAACTCGTGGCCCCGATGGATTACGTTTCTGGTATGGAAACCGACTATCTTCTGCCAGCCAAAGTCCTTAAAAATGGCTCTGGTCTGCCGGGGGCTTAAAATGTGCGACTGTCCTCCCAAGGGAGGCCGCTGCAAAAGCCAAACTTCCCCGCTGACAATGTATGCTCCCCGCTGTTTGAAACTGACGACCCCGGGGTGATTCGTGTCGTTCGTCCCAAACCACCTTTGAGCTACGTCGTCTAAATCAATTTTTTCAATGTCAGCAACTTTCATAACGGCATAAATCTGGCGGTAGCTTACGGCTGCCATTCGACCAATCAGACTTTGATCGGGCTTATCTGTTTGCAAAAGAATCGGTAAGGTCCAAACAACGCCGCCAGGCAACTTATAGTGGTCAAGCACGGAAAATAACTCGTCTTTGTTCATGAATCCCCGCAAAGGAGAATAGGTGCCCTCGGCAATTTGGACGACATCCAACAGACTTTTTTCGTCCACTTCTATTTTGGGGAGGCTCGGCAGGTTGGTTATTTTGTCTGGTTCGATAAAATTTTGAACCAAAACACCGCCGTGCGGTTCAATCAAATTGTAATCGTACAGAGAATCAAAATAACTTTTGCCGTTGCTGTTTTTAACTTCCTGCATAATCGTCGAAACCATTCTTGCGCTTTCCACCGGATAATGTCCGATGGCTGTTTCAGCGGCCAACACCAATCCTTCTGCTCCCGACAACAGGGTACTCGTAATATCGTTAATCTCGGCTCTAGTCGGCTGGAAACTGTTCAACATGCTCTCCAGCAAGTTGGTGGCAACATAAACCGGAGTATTGGTTTCTTTGGCCACATCCAAAATGTGTTTCTGAGCCAGCCCGATCTTTTGCAGAGGAACGTCCCGGCTCAAATCGCCCCGGTCTATCAAAATGGCGTCGCTCGCTTGGCAAATATCTTTTAAATTCGCCAATCCTGATTTGCTTTCTATTTTACTGGTGACAAAGATAGGGTAATTTGGGAAAAAGCTTCTCAATTTTTCAACATCTTCCTTTTTGCCGGCAAAAGAAAGAGCAAAATTGTCCAATCCCATTGTTTTGGCAAGTTCGATTACCTTGATGTCTTTCTCGGTAAAAGGAGACAAAGCAATCGGCCTATCTATTGTTGCTCCTTTGTTCGAGCGGACCTCGCCGCCGAACAAAACTCGGGCCGAAACCTTGTCCTTATCGATTTGGATGACCTGAATTACGGCTGCGTGGTAATCAATGGAAATAACATCGCCCAATTGCAAGTGTTCCACCGGATTAATCGGGTACAAAGGAACGGAAGACTCTTCTCCCAAAATATCCGCCCCGGTTAAAGCAACGATGTCGTTGTTCTTTAAAATGACCTGGCCGTTTATCATTCGGCCGGTCCTAACTTGAGCCCCTTCGGTATCGACACAAATCGGCTTTTTGGTCCAGTTTTGAATATCTTTAACAATCCGCTCAAAATCTTCCAGTTTAATATGGGAAAGGTTAATCCGAAAAACATCCACGCCGGCAGCAGCCATTTGCCGAACAATGGATTCTTTCATTGAAGAGGGTCCTAAAGTGGCCAAAATTTTTATTTTTTCGCCAGGCATTATAATAATACATTATGGCACAAAAAAAGAGAGATGGCAAGTCGCTTGAAGTCTTAATGTCTTTATATTAAGATAAGATTGATGTCTTTCTCTAATCTTTCTCAAAACCAAATAAACACCTCAATTGTTGTCCCTGTCTATAACGAGGAGGAAACGATTGAAAAAGTAATTGCCGCTCTCAAGATTTATCTCAATCAGGGCTGTGAAATAATATTAGTCAACGACGGCTCCAGTGACCGCAGCAAGGAGCTGTTGGAAAAAACAGCTGATATCAAAGTAATCCATCATCCCGAAAACCGCGGTTACGGGGCAGCTTTAAAATCCGGCATCAGAACGGCTCAAGGAAAACACATTTTAATCATTGATGCCGACGGCACCTACCCGTCAGAAAGTATTCCTGAATTGCTCAATCAGAAAGAGAATTACGACATGGTGGTGGGCGCCAGGACAAACCCCCAAAGGCAAATACCGCTGATGAGACGACCGGCCAAGTGGGCGCTTAACGTGCTCGCCAATTATTTAACCAAAACCAAAATTCCTGATTTGAACTCCGGCTTGAGGATAATCAAAAAAGACGTTCTAAACAAATTCATCCATCTTCTGCCCGACGGCTTCTCTTTTACGACCACGATTACCCTGGCTTTTTTGACGAACGGCTACCAAATCAAGTATCTGCCGATTGATTATTACAAGAGAAAAGGCAAATCGAAAATAAAGCCAATCAAAGACACTTTGAACTTTCTTCAGTTAATCATCCGAACCGTTCTCTACTTCAACCCGCTGAAGATTTTCATTCCAGCCAGTTTCATCATCTTGGCCGCCGCCCTAACAATCGGCGCCTATTCTTTTTTCTTCACCGCCAGATTCGCTGACACTACTTTCATTGTTCTTTGTGCCACCGCCCTTCAAACTTTCTTTTTCGGCCTGATTGCCGAATTAATCACCCGAACTAGAACCAAATAATAATGAAGATACTGTTAATAAACCCACCGAGCTTAAGCTCGATCTCTTCGGTCCTGCCCAGCGCCCTTGAGGAAGAACGAGG
>CAYZHR010000063.1:0-4241 GCA_964477885.1 uncultured Candidatus Saccharibacteria bacterium | reverse complement strand
AAATCATCGCCTAAAACTGGTTTGTTTGGTTTGGACGACTGAGAAATATCCCAGTTTTGACAATTGAGACAACGGAAGTTGCAGCCAACCGTGGCAATTGAAAGAGAGTAAGTGCCGGGCAGGAAGTGATACAGCGGCTTTTTCTCAATCGGGTCAATATGGCAGGCCACGGCTTTGCCGTAGTTCAAGGCAAACAATTTTCCGTCAATGTTTTCTCTGACGCCGCAGATCCCTCGATTTTTGGGCGAAACAACACAATAATGAGCGCAATTTTGACATTGAACTTTTTTTTCTTTAAGTTTTTTGTAAAGATAGACCTGCTCCATTTCTCATTTAATTTTATCATAAATTTTCCAAATAAAAAGAGCTCAGACATTGAGTGATGAACTGAGCCCTTGACAGGCTAGATTAGCCGATATTCCACTCTCAAACCATTGGCAGTGTGAGAATGTGGGACGCATTCGACTTGCTTGCCCCGGCATAGCCTGCTTAGACAAAGGATTGTCAAATCCCAGCCCAAACCGGCTGCGTCCATTATTTTTTCTTGCGTCCAGCCTCTTTCTTCTGATTTTAATAAGTCTATAATTTCTTTCTCAGCTCGTTTTTCCTTTTTTGTTTTCCGATCAATCATTACCGAAACTATTGTCATTTTAAACACCTCCTTTTAGATTGTTTTTATACTTTAGCATAAGGTCATAACTTTGTCAATCAAAGAAACTTATGATAAAATGGGTTCATGCGGCATCGGATTTTTATTGCTATCAATCTGCCCGAAGATATTAAAAAGGAGCTTAGCTCCTTTGAGAACAAATGGCCGGAATTGCCTGTTAGATGGACTAAAAAAGACAACCTGCACATCACCTTGGAGTTTTTGGGTTATTTGTCAGATGAAGAAGTTTCTAAAACATGTCAAGAAACCAAAGAGTTAGCTGCCAAACACAAGCCGTTTACCGTAACCTTAAACCGCATCTGCTACGGCCCGCCCGATAAAATACCGCCTTACATGGTTTGGGCGATGGGGGAAAAGATTCGGGAATTGGATTTGTCGCCCCACATTACTTTGGGCAGGATCAAGACATGGGAGTGGCGCAGGCTTGAACCGGAAGAGAGGCCGGAAATAGAGGAAGAGATCAATTTGAGTTTTGAAGTCAATTCGATTGAAGTTATGGAAAGCCAGTTAAAGAGAGGCGGATCAAGTTATTCTATTTTAGAATCATGCCTTTTTCAAAATTAAAAATTCACCCCGTTAGAAATTCAAAAAATAAAATGGGGATTTCTACGAGGTTATAGTTATGAAAAAATTACCCAAAATTTCTAACGGGGTTCATTTTATCGGGATTGGCGGCATCGGCGTTTCCGCCTTGGCCCGCTATTATTTGGCCAAAGGACACCAAGTTTCCGGGTCTGATTTAGTTGCTTCAGAAATTACCCAAGCTCTAAAAAAGAAAGGAGCTAAAATTACCATCAACTCCCAATTAGCGAGAAACGTTCTCGCTAATATGGATTTGGTGATTTATTCTCCGGCAGTGCCGGAGAATAATCCGGAATTAAAACAAGCTAAAAAATTAGGAATTAAGTGTTTGAGTTATCCTCAAGCTCTGGGAGAATTGACCAAAAAACATTTTACCATTGCGGTTTGCGGCACTCACGGCAAAAGCACAACAACCGCTATGATCGGGCTTTTGCTGGTTAAAGCCGGCTTGGATCCGACGGTGATAGTGGGGACAAAGGTTAAAGAATTTGGCAATACCAATTGCAAAGTAGGAAAGAGCAAATATTTGGTGATTGAAGCGGATGAGCACTTCGCTTCCTTTCTGAACTATTGGCCCAAAATCATTGTCTTGACCAACATCGAGGCTGACCATTTGGATTATTATAAAAACATCAAGAATGTCCGACGAGCTTTCAAAGAATTTATTTCTCATTTACCCAAAGACGGCAAATTGATAACCGCTAAAAAAATTGAGCGAAAATTAACTTCGGTCGTCAAAATACCGGGCAGGCACAACCTCCAAAACGCCACTTTGGCTCTGAAGACGGCTCGAGCTTTGAAAATCCCAGACAGAATCAGTTTTAAGTCTCTTTCAGAATATCGAGGTTCCTGGCGAAGGTTTGAGGTAAGACAGGGAAAAGTAGGCAAAAAGAAAATAACCATTGTGTCTGATTACGGGCACCATCCGACCGAAATAAAGGCTACGTTGCAAGCGGCCCGGGAAAAATGGCCGGAAGCAAAGATCTGGTGCCTGTACCAGCCCCACCAATACCAGCGGACTTATTACTTGTTCAAAGACTTTGTTAAAGTTTTTCGGCAGGTTCCGATCGATAGGATAATTATTACCGATATTTACGATGTGGCCGGGCGGGAGGAAAAAGAAATAAAAAAGAAAACCAATTCAAAGAAACTGATCAAAGCCATTAACAAAAAATGGACGGTTTACGTGCCCAAGAAAAAAATCCTGAATTACTTGAGGAAAAACCTGCGGGGCAGGGAAGTAGTGGTCGTTATGGGGGCTGGGGACATCTATGAGATTGACAAAAGTTTGAAATAAAAAGAAAATAAAAGTAGAGGCAAAAGGTCGATAATTTATCTGGAAGTTATTTATGACACTTCTTTACATAATTTTAATCGTGGTAGCGGTAGCTGTCGTGGCTTTCCTTTTTGCCAGGAAGAAAGGCGGGCCTAATCTGCCGATGAAGCCCCAGGGACCGGCTGGACCTCCTTCGACTCCGCCGACACCGCCGCCTCCGCCACCGCCGTCTGAAACCCCCGGAATGTAGGTTAGTCAATTGGAATGAAAATCGTTAACCAGGCCATTGAGCTACAAACTCAAAAAGAGTTCGATTTTATCGATTTGACCGAAAAAGTTGAAAACATTCTTTTAGCAAGCCAGATTCAGAATGGCTTACTTAACGTTCAAACCTTGCACACTACCGTTTCTTTGTTTTTAAACGAGAATGAACCCTTGCTCCTGGAGGATTTCAAAAACCATCTAAAAAGGCTTTTCCCGAAAGACTTGGCCTATAACCATAACGATTTCTCTCGCAGGACGGCGAACATGCACGAGAACGAATGCAAAAACGCCCATTCCCACTGCCAAGCCGTCCATTTACCCTCCAATCTGACTTTGAACGTGATCGGCGGCAAACTGCAGCTCGGGCAGTGGCAGAGAGTTTTCCTGGTTGAATTGGACCAGGCCAAATTAAGAAGAGTGCAGATACAAATAATGGGGGAGTGAGTTCTATTAACTTTCAATTAGAAAACCTTCTTGCTTACGAGAAGGAAAAAAGATAACTTTGTCAAAAATAATTAAAGTGCCCGTCAGCTTAGTGTTAATTTCTTTAATTTCTACCCTGCCCAGTCTTTTCTTAATTGCTTGAAAAATCTCTTTCCTCTCTTTTATTCCAATCGGATTAAGTTTTGGATTAATAATCAAGATTTCGGGTGTCGAAGAAAAAGCAATAATCTCGCCTAAGGTCTTCAGCCTCTCTTTTCCTTTAAATACTTTAATTCCCTCTTTTGAATATTTAGCTTCCAAGGCAGCAATAATTCTGATAAATTCTCTTTCTCTTTCTTCGATTTCCCGTTTTTGAGTCCTCAAAATCCCTAAAATTCTCTCCGGCGATTGGGCCGCAAAAGCCCGTTTCTTTTTTTGTTTTATTTCAGCAAACAACCCTTTCCTTTCTAATTTTTTAATAATTTCATATGTGGTCGGTCGGGTCAGGCCGGCTTTTTTCGATATATTTTGAACCGAATTTGGCCCCAATTCCAAACCAGCCAAATAAACCTTAACTTCTTTTTCGGTGAGTCCCAATTTCCTTAATTCTAAAGGGATGGTTTCCATGCTTCCATTATAGGCAGTTATTTCTTTTAAGTCAACTAATAAAATGTCGGGAATAATTTTACAAAATAAATTGAGGTTTCGGCTTTAAAATCGCGGGTATTTTGGGCTTGTGGATAAGTTTTGTCAGTAAAACTTGACAAAGTTTTTGTCCTCGGCTAATATAACGATAGCAGCTGAGAAATCTCACATCTCAGCTTTGACAACAAAATATGGAGGTGAAACGATGGAAATTGTTTTTGATGTAACAAAGATAAGAAGTGATTTTCCAGTACTTAGCCAGAAAGTTTATGGAAAGCCCCTGGTGTATTTCGATAATGCCGCCACCACGCAGAAACCCAGACCTGTTATAGATACCATAAACAAATTGCATTCCGAGCATAATAGCAATGTCCACAGAGG
>CAYZHR010000062.1:0-4294 GCA_964477885.1 uncultured Candidatus Saccharibacteria bacterium | reverse complement strand
ACTGGGATATTTCTCAGTCGTCCAAACCAAACAAACCAGTTTTAGGCGATGATTTGCCGCCGGAAGAAATTGTCAAAATGGCTTTAAAAAATAAACTGCCCAGCATTTCCTATACCTATACAGAACCAGCTATTTTCTCCGAATATGCCCTGGACACGATGAAATTGGCCAAAAAGGCAGGATTAAAAAATGTCTGGGTGACCAACGGCTTTTGGTCAAAAGAATTGTTCGCTTTAATCTCTCCTTATCTGGACGCGGCTAACGTTGACTTAAAAAGTTTTGAAGATGATTTTTATGTAAAAGTTTGCGGCGGCAGATTACAGCCGGTTTTAGATACGCTCAAGAAATTAAAAGAAAAGAAAATTTGGACCGAAATTACCACTTTAATCATTCCTACCCTGAACGATAAAGAGGAAACTTTGACTAAAATTGCCAAATTTATCAGAAATGAATTGGGCCCTGATACTCCCTGGCACGTCACTCGGTTTTCCGCCGATGTATCCTGGCAGTTAAAAAATCTGCCCGATACTTCAATCGAAACAATTAAAAAAGCTCAAGAAATCGGCCTCAAAACCGGCCTTAAACACGTTCACACTGGCAACATATAATATGGTAATTTTCGCTGCCATCTCTCCCCATCCGCCCATAATTCTGCCCTCAGTCGGCTCTGAAAAAGACAGAAAAGAAGTCAAAAAGACAATTGCCAGTCTCGAGTTTTTGGGCGATAAATTGAGGGAGACCGAACCTCAATCAATTATTATCTCCTCACCTCATCCCGATTGGGGTTTCAATGTTCCCTTATTTTTTCTGGCTAAGGATTTCGAGGGAGATGTTAAAACCTATTTAACAGGACCTGAAAAACCTGAGTTTTATTTTGAAGAAGGAAAAAAAATATATAATAAATTGAAAATTGAAAATTTAAAATTAAAAATTGCCCTCATAGCCAGTGGAGATTTATCCCACTGCTTGAGGGATGATGGGCCTTACGGATTTCATCCTCAAGGACCGAAGTTTGATGAAGAGCTGGTTGAATCTTTAAAAAAGAAAGATATTGAAAATATTTTAAAGCTGGATGACAAATACCCCGAAGCCGGCGAATGCGGCCTAAGGTCTTTCTGTTTTCTTTTAGGCATGCTGGAAGAATCAAAAATAGATTGGCAGCCAGAAATCCTGTCCTATGAAGGACCTTGGGGCGTTGGCTATCTAGTCGCTAATTTCAAACTAAAATAAGTATGGATTTAAACAAGGTTGAGGAAATTTTAAAAGAAGAGCCGGCTTTTCGCCTAAAACAGATTAAGAAAGCGATTTTTATAGTTTTAATTAAAAATTGGAGCGAGGTCACTACCCTGCCACAAAATTTGCGCCAGGAATTGTCAGAGAATTGCCCCCTGAGTGAATTAAAAGCAGAAAAAATATTAAGTTCTGAAGATAACCAAACCGTTAAAGCCCTTTTTGCCTTAAAAGATGGCTTAAAAATAGAATCAGTTTTAATGCGTCATATTGATAAAAGAAGAACAATCTGCGTTTCTTCTCAGGTTGGTTGTCCTATTAACTGTAAATTCTGCGCCACTGGCGAATCCGGTTTCAGAAGAAATTTGTTAAGTTCGGAAATAATAGAACAAGTTTTATATTTCGCTCGACTTTTGAAAAAAGACGAAGAAAAAGTAGGCGATGAAGTTTACGCTGTGGCTCGGGTCACCAACGTCGTTTTTATGGGTATGGGAGAGCCGTTTTTAAATTATGATAATGTTTTGGAAGCAGTAAGGATTTTAAACGATAAAGAAGGGTTTAATTTTGGCGCCAGGCACATTTCAATTTCCACTTGCGGAATTACCGAGGGAATTGAAAGATTAGCCAAAGAAAAACTGCAGACCAATTTAGCCATTTCCCTGAATGCCCCGAATAATGAGCTGCGGACAAAATTAATGCCAATAAATGAAAAATATCCGATTGAGAAAATTCTGGGGGCGGTTGACAATTACATCAAAAAAACCAAAAGAAGGGTAATGTTTGAATATTTAATGATTGATGGCGTTAATGACTCCCCCATTCAGGCCAAAGAACTAGCTAAACTTTTGAAAAAACCTTTGTATTTTGTTAATCTGATATCATTTAATCCGATTGGGCATTGCAGATTTAAGCCGTCGCCCGGCTGGAAAATCAAAAAATTTAAAGAAGTTCTAGAGAAAAGCGGCCTTACCGTAACTCAACGTTATCGTTTTGGCCAAGAGATAAAAGGCGCGTGCGGCCAGCTAGCCGGTAAAAATAATTTATGATATTTACCATACAAAGCCAATTAAAAGGCAACGTCTACAATTTGATGAGAAATATTGGTTACTATTTCCAAGGGAAAGATGAGAAGTCTTCGGAATTAAGTTTTGTCCGGCCGCCGAGAAGCTATCCCAGATTTCACATTTATTTAAGACAAGAGAATGATAACCTAACATTTAATCTCCACTTGGACCAGAAGAAACCAATTTATGAAGGCACAACCGCCCACAGCGGAGAGTATGAGGGCGAACTCGTTGAAAAAGAAGCTGAAAGAATTAAGCAAATTCTTGAGAAATAATATGAGTCCGTATGTCTTACTGGCGAAAGAGGCGGTGGAAAACTACGTAAAAGATAATAAAATCATTTCTCCGACTGAAGGCTTGCCCGACAAAAAAACCGGTGTTTTTGTGACTATTACGAAAGGCAAGGAATTGAGGGGCTGCATAGGTACTTACCGGCCGGTTCAGGATAATATTGGCGAAGAAATAATCCACAATGCGATTGCCGCCGCCACTGAAGATTACCGCTTCAGCCCAATTCAAGAAGAAGAACTCCCCTGTCTTTCTTACACTGTTTATCTTTTGAGCGAACCGGAATCAATAAAAAACACTTCGGAATTAAACCCTAAAAAGTATGGTATAATTGTGAAATCGGGATTCAAAGCCGGACTTCTCTTGCCTGATTTAGACGGCGTGGAAACAAAAGAACAGCAAATCGCCATCGCCTGTCAGAAAGGCGCTATTAATTCTCAAACCGAACCGGTTGACATTTATCGTTTTACCGTGGAAAAATATGAACCCCGTTAGAAGTCTTAGTCAGAAAAAATTTCTTTAAAATTTTTTCTGCTCTGTAATAACGGGGTATAACCAAAAACAAAAGTTTGCTCGAAATCAGCATTATGCTGTATAAGACAGACTTCTAACGGGGTGAATAAAAAACCAAAGAAGAAAAAAACCAAAGAACAGATTAAGAAAGAAACCGACATCCAGGAAATCGTCAACCACTACTTTAACAGCAAAGGCTTGACTTTGGAGCAGATCAAAGATAACGCCAAAAAGAAAAAGATAATCTATTCAAGATATACGAGACCCGCGAAGCTCCTTTTGACGTTGGCCGGCTCGGTTGAAAAAGCCAAAAAAGCCATTGACATCATCGCCGAATGGGCCAACTCCAGAGGCCTAGATTACGCCATTGAAACTGTTTTCAAGAAATGGCTGGAATTGGGCAGGTTGAAGCCGAAGGAAATCATCAAAAAGCCTTACTACCGGGACAACCCTATGGTCTGGTCGGAAGTAAAAAGAAAATGGTACGTAGTAGATGAAAACGGCACTTGGTTGGAGTTCGCCGGGAAAGAAGAAGATATTGAGTGGAGAATTAAAATATGAAAATCATCTTTATGGGGACTCCGGCATTCGGAGCTATTGTTTTAGAGGGCTTGATAAAATCGGGGCACAAGCCTTTTTTAGTCGTAACAGAGCCCGATAAACCGGTCGGCAGAAAACAAATCGTCACTCCCCCGCCGGTGAAAGTTCTGGCGGAAAAATACCATATTCCCGTTGTTCAGCCGGAAAAGATCTCCGATTGTGCTGCGGAAATTGAAAGATTGAAGCCCAGTTTGATTATCATTGCTTCTTTCGGCCAAATAATTCCCGAAAATATCTTGAAAACTCCTCCATACGGCTGCCTGAACGTCCATCCTTCGCTCTTGCCGAAATACCGAGGACCATCCCCCATTCAATCTGCCATTCTCAACGGTGATAAAAAAACCGGAGTAACTATAATAAGGATTTCGGAAAAATTGGATGCCGGTCCCATTTTGCTCCAAAAAGAAACGGAAATTGACCCAAAGGAAACTTTTGAATCGCTCCACGACAAACTGGCCGAAATAGGAACCAAATTGCTCCTTGAGGTCTTGCCCAAAATACCCAAAGGACAAGCGCCTTACCAACCCCAAGAAGAAACTGAAGCGACTTATACAAAAATCCTGAAGAAGGAAGACGGTGAGATCGACTGGAAAAAACCG
>CAYZHR010000061.1:0-4300 GCA_964477885.1 uncultured Candidatus Saccharibacteria bacterium | reverse complement strand
TTTTTAAAATAGTAAAATAAAACTAAGATTGGCAGTCGAGCCAATAGAGTGCTAAAATATATACATGATGCCAATATGCGAATTTTATGCCAATCTACGAATTGCGAATATTTGTAGATTCGCATGTCATTTGTAGATTTGCATCATATCATTATGAAATTAAAACCATTGTCAGACAGGGTTATTGTAGAACCCATATCCCAAGAAGAAAAAACCAAGTCGGGAATTGTTCTTCCTGAAACCGTTGATAAAGAAAAGCCCGAACAGGGCAAAGTTATTGCCGTGGGACCGGGAAGAATTTTAGCCGACGGCAAGAGAGCGGCAATGACCGTTAAAGTCGGCGATAAGGTGGTTTTCAAAAAATATGGTCCCGATGAAGTTAAGGTCGGCGATAAAGAATATTTAATTGTTTCCGAAGAAGAGATTTTAGCAATAATTAGTTAATTAAAAAAATATGGCGAAACAAATTAAATTTGACGAGGAAGCTCGTCAGGAATTAAAAAAAGGCATTGATAAATTAGCCAATGCCGTCAGGGTAACTCTTGGCCCGAAGGGTCGAAACGTTATTTTAGACAAGGGCTACGGCACTCCTACCATTACCAATGACGGGGTGACTATTGCCAAAGAAATTGAACTGGAGAACAAGTTTGAAAATATGGGAGCGGAATTGATAAAAGAAGTGGCCGAGAAGACCGGAGACGTGGCTGGCGATGGAACAACTACGGCGGTTGTTCTTGCCCAGGCAATGGTTGAGGAAGGATTGAAGAATGTTACTGCCGGAAGCGACCCCCTGGCCATTAAACGAGGCATAGATAAAGCCGTAAAAGCCGCTATAGAAGCTTTAAATAAAATCAAAAAACCAGTTAAAACAAAAAAAGAAATAGCCCAGGTAGCCACCATTTCAAGTGAAGACGAAAGCATTGGGAATTTAATTGCCGATATTATGGAGGAAGTTGGCAAGGACGGAGTGATTACAGTAGAAGAATCTCAGACCTTCGGGGTTTCCAAGGAATTGGTTGGAGGATTGCAATTTGATAAGGGCTATATTTCTCCGTATATGGTAACCAATGCCGAGCGGATGGAAGCCGAGTATAAAGAGCCATATATTTTAATTACCGACCAAAAAATTTCAGCAATTAACGATATTCTGCCATTGCTGGAAAAACTGATTCAATCCGGCAAAAAAGAATTGGTGATTATTGCCGACGAAGTTGAAGGCGAGGCCCTGGCAACCCTTGTTGTCAATAAGCTTCGGGGAATTTTTCATGCTTTGGCAGTAAAAGCCCCTGGATTTGGCGACCGAAGAAAAGAAATGCTGGAGGATATTGCAGTCGTTACCGGCGGGAAAGTTATTTCCGAAGAAGTCGGACTTAAACTGGAAAACGTTGAAATAAATATGTTGGGCGAAGCTAACAAAGTAATTGCCGCCAAAGAAAATACCACCATTGTTGGCGGAAAGGGTAATAAAGCCGAAATAGAAAAAAGAATCAAACAAATTAAAATGCAAATCGAAAAAAGCGATTCGGAATTTGACAAGGAAAAGTTGCAGGAAAGATTGGCCAAGCTTGCCGGCGGCGTAGCAGTGATTAAAGTTGGAGCTGCCACCGAAACTGAGATGAAATACAAGAAATTCAAAATCGAAGATGCTCTAAGCGCCACTCGGGCAGCTATTGAAGAGGGGATTATTCCGGGCGGTGGCGCTGCTTTGATTAAAGCGATTTATACTTTGGATGGTTTTATCAAAGGGGATTTGTCCGACGAGGAGAGAATCGGGGTTAATATCGTTAAAAAAGCCATGGAATCTCCTTTAAGGCAGATGGCTGAAAATGCTGGCATAAAAGACATTTCGGTCATGGTAGAAGACATAAAAGAGATTGCAAATGCGACTATCGGCTATGATTTCACCAAGGTTGACTCAAAGGATTTAAAAAAGGGAAGAACAGATATGATAAAAGATGGAATTGTTGACCCTTTGAAAGTGACCAGAGCCGCATTACAGAATGCAGCTTCAATGGCTTCGGTGTTTTTAACGACCAAGACAGCAATAACCGACATTCCGGAGAAAAAAGAACATAATCATGGAATGGGCATGCCTGGTGGCGGAATGCCGGAGTACTAAAACAAGATTTTTAGATTAGAATCCACCCCCCGCAATGCGGGGGGTTTTGGATTGCCAGAATGGGAAAATTAGTCTATTATTGAGTTATGGAATTAAATACCCAGATTGCTTCAAATATTCGCAAAACCTGGCTTCTTTTTGTGATTTTTTTGGTTGTAATTATTGGTTTGGGCTGGTTTTTAAGTTATTATCTCGGAAATAGGAGTATCTTGTTCGGAGCAGTAATTTTCAGTTTTTTCATGAGTTTTATCAGCTATTGGTATTCTGACAAGATTGTTTTAGCCATATCTAAAGCCAAGCCGTTAAAAAAAGAGGAAAGCCCCGGAATCTATCGGATAGTTGAAAAACTTTGCGCTATTGCCAATTTGCCAGTGCCAAAAATCTATGTTGTTCAGGAGGCAGCGCCAAATGCTTTTGCTACTGGCAGAAATCCCAAAAAGGCAATTATCGCAGTGACAACCGGGCTTTTAGAGACTTTGAGCGGGTCTGAATTGGAGGGAGTAATTTCTCATGAATTGAGCCATATTGGCAATCGGGACATTTTGCTTCAAACAGTAGTGGTAATGTTAGTCGGCTCAGCGGTGATGCTTTCCGATTTATTTTTAAGACGAATGATGTGGGACGGTCTGTCCAGGCGAGATAATCGAGAGGGGACCGGGGATCTTCGGGCAATAATGTTAATTGTGGCTTTAATTGCCGTCATTCTCTCGCCTTTAATTGCTAAGTTAATTCAGCTGGCTATTTCCCGAAAAAGAGAATTCTTGGCTGATGCATCCGGTGTTTTATTGACTCATCGTCCCAAAGAATTGGCCGGGGCATTGGAAAAAATTTCTCAAAATCAGACTCCATTAAAAATAGCCAATAAAGCAACCGCCCATCTTTTTATAGCCAGTCCTTTTAAGGGTCAGCAGGCAAAGGGTTTGTTGATTCGTCTTTTTTCAACTCATCCGCCAGTAGAGGAAAGGGTAAAAAGATTGCGTGGTATGAGCATTTAATATGTTTTGTCCAAACTGCAAAGATAAAAATTTAACCAGAGCCGATTATAAAGGCATTCAGCTGGATTCTTGTCCGGCCTGTTATGGAGTTTGGTTTGATAAAGACGAATTGCGTCGGGTTAAAGATAAAGAGGATAAATTTCTTCGCTGGATTGATTTTGACCCCTGGGAGGACGAGACTAAATTTAGAATTGATAAATCACCGAGAGTCTGTCCCGACTGCGGAGTGCCTTTTTATACGGTAAAATATGATGGTTTGCCTATAGAAATAGATTTGTGCAATGTTTGTCACGGAATTTGGCTCGATAAAGGGGAGCTTGATAAAATCATTAAATATTTGGAAGAAAAGATTAGCCGCGAAACTTTATCGGAGTACTTAAAAGATATCGGCAAGGAATTTGTTGAGGTTTTTGCCGGTCCGGAAAAAATATCTTCCGAAATCGCAGATTTTTTGATTGTTATGAAGTTATTCGAGTATCGGTTGCTGGCAAAAATACCGGCGATTTCAAAAATAATCGCCGGATTACCAGGATAATAAGGAGGCGTCGCATAGCGGTCTAGTGCGTTCGCTTGGAAAGCGAATATACCGAAAGGTATCAGAGGTTCGAATCCTCTCGCCTCCGTTTGCAATATTTTTTACAGTCAAAAAATTTTATGGAACAGAACATAGAGAAAAAGAGATTTTCTCCTCCGCGCTGTGCTGAACTCCTGCGGAGATTCGAAGAGAAGGAAACGCTTCGTTCCGGAAAGAAGTTGCAGTTTTCTGGCGTCGACGAACACGACGTGTACAACATTTCGGCGCCATTTCGTATTGGTAACGCAACCGTTATCGCCGGGCGCGTGGAGGCGCGAGAGGCACGGTCAGATTCGCACATTGTCTTTTTTGAAGAGAAGAAGGGAGTGTGGGTTCCGGTCAAGGATGCGCCGACCCTGCGGCTAGAAGACGGTTTTGCAACGCACATTGGAGATGAAACGATTTTCGGCGGCGTTGAAATGTATCCCAATCCTACTGAGGCCGATTCCCGCAACGTTGATTACCGAACGGTTTTTTACCGCGGACGCAATTTATCCTCGCTCCAAAAATTCGCCGTTGGCCCGGACAAGATGAAAGATGTCCGGCTTACGCCTCTAGCAAACGGTCGGATCGGCGTTTGCACGCGACCCCAAAGCGGGCGCAGCGGAAGAG
>CAYZHR010000060.1:0-4323 GCA_964477885.1 uncultured Candidatus Saccharibacteria bacterium | reverse complement strand
TAAAAAACGGGGATTTTCAAAACAAAATGAATTCAATGAGTCCGATTGCGATGATTAAGCACAAAATCAAAGCCGGCATTTCTTATATTTCCTCCCAATGTAAAATTTTGAAATCGGGATCAATAAAAGGAGTAAAAGAAGGAGGATTATAGACTAAATTCGCGTCAAAATAACTTTCCCTGTTCTGGTAGCCAGAAACCACCGAGCCTCCTGAAGTCCATTTTGTCCCCACCCGGCCGTTACTGATTATTGAACCGTAGATTTCCAATTTTTCCCTGATATTTCCCGGATAATGATTCCGGCTAAATCGTCCTTTTTGGGCGATAAAAATACCTCTCAATTCCATTTGTGCCGGAGATTGAGGGCCAATAAGAATATTCCTTTCTCCTATTAAAGTAAGCCCATCAGAGCCGTCTAATGCCGTATAGTCTATATTAGCGGGCAAAACAATATCTGTGTCTTCATTAGGATTTATAAGATTTGCTGAAGCGGCTGTTACTTTTCCTTTCGCTTCCCCTTCCGGCCAAATGTCGTCTTCTATAAAAATAGCTGAGCATTCGGACGGAATAGCATAAGTACTGTAAAGATATTCGTTAGAAATCGTAAAATAATCATAATGCCAACCTTCTTCGAGAGAATAAGCGTAAGTTGAAGAAAGATTAGTGATAATCCAGGCCTCAAAAGTTCCGTTGTTCTTGAATTTGATATGATAACCTTTTCCATTGGGATTAATTGTGGAAGAAGGGGGCAAATAAACTCCACCGGCTTGGGCGGAAGTTTTCATTTGAGCCAAATCCACGGTAATTCCATTAAAATCAAATGGAGGAACGGGATAACTGAACAAATCTGTCCGAGAGTTATCGGTAGTTGTAAATACTCCCGGACATTTGCAGTTCGACCCTTCAATCCAACAACCGTTAGAAGTAGGGCAAGAAGAACATCCAAATGAACTGGTGCAAATCCAATTTTCTTTGGCTGAACTTAATGTTGACTGATTTTCTCCGTCCATTCTCACCCCGCCGTTGCTGTGATAAGGGCCTCTTATTTCATGGTCTTCGCCGACCCAAACATTATCATTTAAAATATAACTGTACTTGGCCAAGGAAGTGCGGGCGTATAAAACGCTTGCTTTTCTTTTAATGTCGGGGTATTTCTCTGTCCAGCCGGTGGAAACAATTTTTCTTTGGATAGTCTCTCCGCAGGAAGCCGTTGAAGTGATTTCAAGGGAGAATTTTCCGACAAGAATCCCTCCCGGATCATAATAATCTTTCCCGCTTGGTCCGGTTGCGCAGCTTGCTTCAATTTCATGATTAAGACACCAGCGGTAATAATTAATTCCTGCCTCGGCAATATCCAGAGATTGGCTCCAAGCCGCTTTTCTAAGAGTATGGCGATACTGTATCAAGATAAAACCGAAAAGCCCGGACATTATCAGGATTAATATCGCGCCGTAAACCAGAACTAAAGTTAAAATTGCTCCTTTATTTTTCATCATTCTGTTTTTAAATTCCTTAATTGGACAAACGATTCCAATTCGTAATCAGAAGGAGGCCGATTTGGGTCAATATTAACAACAAGAAAAATTTTCATCATTTTAGTATCCACTAATCTTGCGGGGTAATCGGTAATTTTAACGTTGTTGGCGTCATAATATTCAAAAATCGGCGGGACATTGCGGACATAGGAAGTTAAAATGGAAATTTCTTCTTGATCAGAAGGATAAGTTGGAGGGTCGCCTGTCGGCTTTATCACTCCTTTTTTAAATTGGTGAGCAAAGCCGGCCAATTCTTCGGTAAAAGAAAATTCAAATTTCGCTTTCATGGCGTGAGGGCAACCGGGATTAACATAAGAAGTGGCGTCGGCTAAAAAATTAACAGAATTATCCGCGCTATAAGAAGCAACATCAAAAGTTTGCGTCCCCTGCCAAGTTCCCGGGCAGTCCGAACAGCCGGTCCGGCAAACCTCGCCGATTTTCACCGTATCGGCTTTAATTTCGGCGTATTCTCTGTTATTCCAGCTGAAGTCGCCATCAACCGAAACTTTAACCGAAGCCGAGGTTAAGATTCCCTGTAAAAAATTGGAAAAAAGAACGCTGCAAGTTCCGCCCGTGACAGAAGTCTGGCATTCCTGGGTTTGGCTGCCGGAATTAATTGTTCCCAAAAAATATCTTATTCTTTCGGTTTTACCGTCATTGTCAATATCGCTGTAAAATATGAATTCTTTGTCGTCAGCTTTTTCTATCATATACGAACCATCGTTCCCTTCCCTGGCTTCCCTTATCTCATCTATCATTGTTTCAATCCCTTTACGCGCCTCATTAATGGCCATTGCCTGGTCCCAAGTATATCTTTGAGTTTTATAAATCATAAGAATTAAACCGGTAAGGCCGCCGATTATCAAAGTAAAAACAGCGACAGTCACGAGAGTTTCAATTAAAGTAAGACCTTTCCTTCTCATAAAATTATTCTATTTGCTGCAAATTTATTGTTTTTGTATTATCGCCGCTTACCGTAATGCCGGTTGAAAAAGAAGAATAAGCGGGGGGGGCTTGAACTTCCAAGGTATAAACGGCCGCCGCCAAAGGAATGAAAAGGGTTTGACCTTTTTCGTCGGTGTATTGAGTTTTATCATAGCCCGTTTTGTACAATCGAACCTCGGCGGAAAATATCGGCTCTAATGTTTCTGAATTTTGAACAGTCACCAAAAGAGAATTTTGAGCGTCAAGATACAATTTAATCGCCATCGTTGTATCGGGCAAGAGACTAACAGGCTGGGGCGAGGGGTCAATTCCCACTAAATCCAAGCCGGTTGCCGGAGCAACGGAAAAAGCATAAGAATCCCACTCTAAATTGGAAATATCTTTGTGGCCGCCGGGATTGGAAGTGTGATCGACCGAATACTTGTAAATCGGCTGATCGCTGGAGTCCAAGCCAACGACTTTAGCGCCCTGCAAATTAAAAACGGCGCTGCCAATGGCCGTGGCATTGTTAGTGCGCCAAGAAACCTGCCAGGAATAAACAACCGGAGTGGTGCTGGCATCGGTTGTGCTAAAATTCGCCTTGGTGCGAAGTTCAAAATAAGTAGTGGTTGCCAAATTTATTAAATTGACAGGCGAATTAGTAAAACCCGCGCTGTTGTCTGCCAAATCCGCGTCAGGAATAATCGCCCAATCAAGGCCATCAAAATAAAACACCTGATATTTGAGCGTGGTTGTGGCCGGGTCTTCAAAATCGCTCCAGGAAAATTCCTGCCATTTATCCAAATTCAGGGGAGTGACGGTTTTGGAAACGATATAGCCAAAACTCGCATAACCTGTTTCGGTTGTGGAAGCCAAATTCACTTCTCCGCCAATAATAACAGTGCTGGAGGTAGCGGAAATCTTACTTTCATCGGAAAAAGAATCAAAGAAACTGTCGGTTCCCCATGAGGAAAGAGTATCCACTGAAAATGAACTCACTTTGTCAATGGAAAAACTGGTCTGAGTTAATTGGTTTTCAAGAATTATGAGATGAGGTTTTTCCGGAGTAATAATAGTTTGGCCATTGTAAATTTCTCCGCTGGCGTAAGTCTTCTCACCGCTGTAGCCGGTTTTGGAAACAACCACCTTGTAAGTGGAAGCGGCCAGAGGGATATCCGCTTTTCCGGCAGCGGGAGTGTAAACATCAGTAATTTTTTCTTCGGTTACGGGATTAAATATTTCAATCAAAGCGGAAGCGACCATTATTCCGATTGCGTCAAACACTTGAACCGAAAGAAGGCCGCCCGGCTGAGTCGCGCAGCTGTTTAGCTCTTCAATTTTGTTTTTAGGCGCCGCGTCAGTGGCTAATTGAACTTCTCCTCCGAATATGCCCGACCAAGAAACTTTAACTCCCGCTCTTTTGTAATCCAAATTACAGTCATCTATTCCTTGTCCTCCATCGGCGTCGTCTGAGATGTATTTGACTTGAGTTTCAATCGTGAATTCAACGCCATTCCTAATGGTGGTTGTGGAGGAATTTAATATTCCTTGAGCGTAAGGAAGAGATGCTCCTATTGTTCCTGTCGATTCATAAGGAAGATTTCTTATTTTTTCTATCTGGCCGGCGGCAATGGCAGCTGCCGTGACTCTATTTTTGCTCAAATTAAGCGTTTTAATTCCCAACTGATAAGCGCCGACTATGCCTGAAAAAATCACTAAAACCAAAAAAGTTCCCACCAAAACTTCTATCAAGGTAAATCCTTTTTTAAAACGGCGATTTGAGATTTTAGATTTTAGATTTGAGATTTTCATCATATCCCGCCCATCATTGAATACATCGGCTGAATCATGGAAATGGCAAAAAA
>CAYZHR010000059.1:0-4350 GCA_964477885.1 uncultured Candidatus Saccharibacteria bacterium | reverse complement strand
TGCCGTCTATGGTTTACGAAACCATTGCTTTGCCCCTAAGCTACATCGGCGTATTTTTCGCTGAGCTATCCCGGCCTATTGTATTATTGATTTTTCCTTGAAAAGGCGCAAAAGAGCCGAACTTGACTGGACCTTGCCTCCCCGGCCCACGTTAAAAACCATCTTACAGCCGATTTTTTTGCAGATTTTTACTTCTGGAACATTGCTTTTAAATCTGTCGCCGCCGTTGGCGAAAACGTCCGGCTTAATAAGCTCTAATGTTTTACAAACTGTTCTGTCTTTATCGATTGATAGAATAACGTTATCAACCGGTGCCAAAGCGGCAATTATTTCCATCCTCTCTTTTTCATTCATAAAAGGGGCGCTACCTTTTAACTTGACTTGTTCGTCATTATTAACTATAACAACTAAATATTCGCCAAGTTCTTTGGCTGCCTCAAAAAGTCTAATGTGGCCCCGATGCAAAGGATTCCAATATCCTGATACTGCGACTATTTTTCCTTTTACAGTTCCGCTTTTTTTCATTTTAGTTTCATTAAATTTTTTTGAATTACAACTTATACATAATGGCTGGATATTACAGATAAAATCGGCTCCTCCTCTGCTTATTGGAATGATGTGGTCTCTCCTAAGTTTTTGAAAACGTTTGTCTGCCCATTTTTTCTTTAATTGGTTTTCAGAAATACCACATATTGCACATTTGTATTTATATTTTGCTTTCACTTCTTGCCACTCATCTTCCGAATGATAGCCCATAATTCCCTTTTTAAGGAAAAGTCGTTTTCTGTTTCTCTCTAATATCTTTATTAAATGTCTTTCTCGCTTCTTCCTATCCCACTCACGAACCCTTTCTTTGTTTTGCGCTCGCCATAATCTTATTCGTTCAAGTATCTTGTCTCTATTTTCTTGATAATATATTCTTTCTAATTCAGCGTGTCTCTTTTTATATTTTTCCCGATATTTTTTTACAGTTTCTTTTCCTTTTTCACTTCTATAATATCTTCTTTTTAATTCTCTCTGTTTCTTCGCATAATCTGTATTTAATCTTCTTTGTTCCTTTTTCCACTCCTTCTGGTAGTTTCTTTGAAATGCTTTGTATTTCTTATTTCTTAATCTTCGTTTTGTGCGGTTAATATTTATATTCCAATAAGAGCAACCCACTTTATTTGTCTTAGAACCGCAATATACTTGATTCCAAATGCTCGGTTCAAACTTTTGTCCACATTTTTTACATATTCTTTCTTCCATTATTTAATTCTCTAGTAAATCTGCCGCAAAGTCAAGTCGGGTCAAACCCGCCGCTGACGGCCACCGTGATTGTTTTTCTTTTTGATTTCTTCATACAAAGATGAATCTTTAGATTCATCGACGCATCTCGTTTGAGCGGGTAACGGGAATCGAACCCGTGTGTCTTGCTTGGGAAGCAAGCGCACTGCCATTGTGCTACACCCGCTAGAACTTTATCTTGTTCCAAATTTTCTGCCAAAAACTTTCCTCTTGCTTAACTTCTTCTTCTCCTGACGGCAGAATTGTCACCACTTCTTCGCCCGGTTTCTTGAGGTTAAAACGCTCTCTGGCTTCTTGTTCAAGATAGTCTTCTTCAGAACTTTGAGAAATCTGAGCCTGCAGGCTCTCGCGCTGCTCTTCCAGAACTCTCAATTCTTCTTGCAGGTTTTCCAAGCGCGCGTTAAGTTCAGTCCTCTTCTGGTTTATTCTCCAATTGGACACGATTAGGAAACCGACGATGGTAAAAATCAAAACTCCCAAAATTACTGAAAAAACGACGGTCTGCCTGGATTCCTTTTGATTATTTTTGAATTTTGCTACCATAAAGATATGAAAATGGCAAAAGTGGTTAAAGCAATTTGGCTTATCCTTATAAGTCTCGTGATACTGAGCATGCTGGGCTTCCTGCTGGCTCCTCTATTCTAATTATAATATAAAAGCGGTCAAGCCTTAAACACTTCCAAGAAAACTTGGGAAGGAATCTTTATCCTTCCTTTTTCTTTCAATTCCTTTTTGCCTTTTTTCTGTCTCTCTAAAAGCTTCTTTTTCCGGGAATAGTCTCCCCCGTAAAGCGGAGCGATGACGTCTCTTCTCAAAGCTCTGATCGTTTCCCGGGCAATGACTTTTCCTCCGACGACCGCTTGCAGGGGCAAAGAAAAAAGTTGGGGCGGCAGGACTTCCTTGAGTTTCTCCACTATTCTCTTGCCTTCACGAAAAGCTTCCTTCTCCGGCACAATGCACGAAAGTCCTTCTTCCTTCCGGCCGAGAATCAGGATATCAAGCTTCACCAAGGAAACCTGCCGCCAATCAAGAATTTCGTAGTTCATGGAAGAGAACCCCTGAGAAACTCCTTTGAGTTTGTCGTAAAGGTTCTTGGTGATGATTTCCCTCAGGGGAACTTCATAAACCAGCTCGACCTTCTCGGTCCCCAGATAATTTGTCTTTAATTGGTGATTTTCTATCATCTGGAAAAGTTCATAGACGGGCCCCAAATAATTCAAAGGGGTAAGAACCTGCAATCTTGCCCAAAGTTCCCGGGTTCCTTTAATTTGCGAGGGATCCGGCCAATCAAGAGAACTGTAAATCAAGTCCTCTTTGTCGTTCTGGCCAATCACCTGGTAAACGACTGAAGGAGTTGAAAGAACCAAGTTCAAACCGAACTCCCTTTTTAGCCTTTCGGTGACAATTTCGGCATGCAGAAGACCCAGGAAACCGCATTGGAAACCGCGGCCCAAGCCTTCCTTCGTTTCCGGTTTGAAGGTTAAAGAGGCGTCGTTCAGCCTGAGCTTTTCCAAAGAATCTTTTAAAAGCTTGAAGTCATCGGAATTTTCCGGATAAACGCTGAGAAAAACCATGGGACTGGGTTCTTGATACCCCTGTAGCGCTTCAACATTGGAATTCAACAAGGTAATCGTATCACCCACCCTGACTTGGTCGGGAGTTTTGATGCCGGTCGCCACGTAGCCTATTTCCCCGGCCGCCAACTTTTCAACCGGTAACAATTCCGGTTTGAAAATTCCCACTTCCTTGACTTCGCCCTTGGCTTTGGTCTGCAGCAAAAAAATCTTGTCTTCCTTTTTGATTTCACCGTCAAACATCCGGACAAAAGCTATCACTCCCTTATAGGGATCGTATTCTGAATCAAAAATCAGCGCCCGCAAACCGTTTGAGGTGCGACCTCCAACGGGAGGTCGCACCTCCTTAATCACTGCTTCCAAAATCTGTTCAACGTTAGCGCCGGTCTTGGCCGAAACGCGCAATATGTCTGAAGGACTAACTTTCAACAATTCGACCATCTCTTTTTCGGTTTCAGCTATCTTGGCCTGGGGCGAATCAATTTTGTTAATCACGGGAATTATGACCAGGCCTTCCTTTTTAGCCAATTCCAGATTGCCGACGGTCTGTGCTTGAATACCCTTGGTCGCATCAACTAATAAAACGGCGCCCTCGACCGCGGCCAGGGCCCGCGAAACTTCATAGTTGAAGTCGACGTGGCCGGGAGTGTCAATCAAATTCAAAACATAGTCTTTATAGAACATTCTGACCGGCTGCATCTTGATGGTAATGCCCCTCTCCCTTTCCAACGGCATCATATCGAGATACTGGGGCTGCATTTTCCTTTTTTCAACCGTACCCGTCAACTCCAAAAAACGGTCGGCCAAAGTCGACTTGCCATGATCGATGTGGGCAAAAATAACAAAATTGCGGATGTTTTTCATTGACTTTTGGTGAATTGGTGAAAAATGGAATGCTTGATGGTTTTGATTTCGGAAGATTTTAAAAGATGAACTGCCAGAAAATAAATAAAAATGCCGAAAAGAAAAGCTGAACCTGCCTGGAGAAAAAGACCGCCGAAGGTATTAAGACAAACTAAGGTAGCTGTCGCCCGAAGAACCAAATAGGTGACCGCCGCCATAAACAAGCTGGCAATGATTATTTTCCTCAAAGAGTCGAAAACCTCCATCAACCTGATGTGGCCGAATTTCTTGCGGAGGAAAAACAAAAACGAAGAAAACTGATAAATTCCCGACAAAGAAAAAGCCAAAGGCAAACCGATGACACCAATATTGCCAATGCCTTCGAGGTCCAAAAAATCAACCAGCAAACTCCGGAAACCGTTTTCAAAAGAAAGAAGCCAGGTGAAAAGAAAAGCTAGACCAATATTGAGACCAACCATGCTCAATCCGATGAAAAGCGGCGTTTTGGTGTTTTGAAAAGAATAGAAGACCCGGGCCAAAAAGGGAGCCAGCGAGACAGCAAAAATCCCTAAACAAAACAACCCCAGAGAAGCAGCGGTCAGTTGCGTGTCGGCCCAACCAAATTGCCCCGTGCCTAAAATTAAAC